>DATMNP010000127.1:0-6160 GCA_035568935.1 Opitutaceae bacterium
CCGGCAGCTTCTTCAGTTTTTCAATCTTCGGCGCGATCACGAAGCTGCAATAACCTTGGTTGGGGTTCTTCGCGAAATAATCCTGATGGTAGTCCTCCGCCGGCCAGAACTTGGCCAGCGGCACGATCTCGGTCGTGATCGGATCGCGAAAAACCTTCTGCGCCTCGGCCCGCGACTTCTCGGCGGCGAGCTTTTGCGCCGCGTTCGCATAAAGGATGATCGAGCGGTACTGCGACCCCTGGTCATGGCCCTGGCCTCCGACCTGCGTGGGGTTGTGCACGTGCCAGAAATAGCCGAGCAGTTTTTCCAGGGACGTTTGCGCCGGGTCGTAATCGATCTTGATCACCTCCGCATGGCCGGTCGTTTCCGTGCACACTTCTTCGTAGGTCGGATTGGTGGTATCACCGCCGGCATAGCCGCAGGTGATGTGCTGCACACCGGGCAGCAGTTTGTAGGCGGCGTCGGTACACCAGAAGCAGCCGCCGCCGAGGACGAGGGATTCAGTTTTCGATTCAGCAGCGCGCATAAGCAAGGAGTTAAGCGCAAAGACACAAAGAAGCAAAGGCCAGTGTTTCATGTTCCTGAGAGCATGCAGGGCGGAATTTATTCCAGGTAATTAACGCTGAACGTCGAACGTTGAACTCCGAACGTCGAAGTGATAGCCACTTCTTCAGCGTTCAGCGTTCAGCGTTCAGCGTTCAGCGTTCAGCGTTCAGCGTTCAGCGTTCAGCGTTCAGCGTTCAGCGTTCAGCGTTCAGCGTTCAGCGTTCAGCGTTCAGCGTTCAGCGTTCGCCTCGCGCTACCGCGCCAGCCGCCGATACTTGATCCGATGGGGACGGTCGGCATCGGCGCCCTTGCGGCGGCGGTAATCCTCGAGGTAGCTCGAGTAATTTCCCGGCCACCAATGCACGGTGCTGTCGCCCTCGAAGGCCAGCAGGTGCGTGGCGACGCGGTCGAGAAACCAGCGGTCGTGCGAGACGACGACCGCGCAGCCGGCAAAATTTTCCAGCGCATCCTCGAGCGCGCGGATGGAGTTCACATCGAGATCGTTGGTCGGCTCGTCGAACAGGATCACGTTGGCGCCGCTCTTGAGCAGGCGCGCGAGGTGCACGCGGTTGCGCTCGCCGCCGGAAAGCACGCCGACTTTTTTCTGCTGGTCGGCGCCGGTGAAGCCAAATTGCGCGACGTAGCCGCGGGCGTTCACCTCGCGGCCGCCGAGCTTCAGGATTTCCTCGCCGTCGCTGATGGCCTGGAAAATCGTCGCGGCGCCGGGCAGCGCGTCGCGCGACTGGTCGACGTAGGCGAGCTTCACGGTTTCGCCGACGCGCAGCGTGCCGGCGTCGGGTTTCTCCAGGCCGAGGATGAGCTTGAACAGCGTGGTCTTGCCCGCGCCGTTGGGCCCAATGACGCCGACGATTCCGCCCGGCGGCAGCGAAAAGCCGAGGTTTTCGAAGAGCACGTTGTCGCCATAACTTTTGGTGAGGCCTTTGGCCTCGACCACGAGCCCGCCGAGGCGCGGGCCGGGCGGGATGAGCAGCTCGAACTCGCGCTCTTTTTCAGCGACATTTTCCTTGAGCATGGTTTCGTAGGCGGTGATGCGCGCCTGCGACTTCGCCTGGCGGGCCTTGGCGGACTGGCGAATCCACTCCAACTCGCGCGCCATCGCCTTCTGGCGGCGGTCCTCCGTGCGCTGCTCGACGGCGCCGCGGCGCTGCTTCTGCTCGAGCCATGACGAATAGTTGCCCTCCCACGGGATGCCATGGCCGCGGTCGAGTTCGAGGATCCACTGCGCGACATTGTCCAAAAAATAGCGGTCGTGCGTCACCGCGATGACCGTGCCCTCGTAGCGTGCGAGGTGCTGCTCGAGCCAGTGCACACTCTCGGTGTCGAGGTGGTTGGTCGGCTCGTCGAGCAGCAGGATGCCGGGCTTTTGCAGGAGCAGCCGCGCGAGCGCGACGCGCCGGCGCTCGCCGCCGGACAGGTTGTCCACGATCTGCTCGCCGGACGGGCAGCGCAGCGCATCCATGGCCTGCTCGACCTGCGAAGCGGTGTCCCACGCGCCGAGGCGGTCGATCTCCTCCTGCAGTTCGCCCTGCTGCGCGAGGATTTTTTCCTTCGCGGCCTCGTCCGCCTCATCGTTTAATTTATCCCACGTGGCATCGTAGGCCGCGACCAGGTCGGTGAGCTTTTTCACGCCCTCCTCGACGCAGGCGCGCACGGTCACACCGGCCGGCAGCGACGGTTCCTGCTCGAGCAGGCCGGTGGCATAGCCCGGCTCAAAATGCACCCGGCCCTCAAAGTCCGTGTCGCGCCCGGACAAAATCCGCAGCAGCGAGGATTTGCCGGAGCCGTTGAGGCCAAGCACGCCGATTTTCGCCCCGAGGTAAAACGACAGCGAGATGTCGCGCAGGATTTCCTTGCGCTCGATTTTTTTCGAGACGCCGAGCATCGAGAAAATGATTTTGGGCTCGTCGGGTTTGGGCATATGGGTAGATGGAATTAGAACGTTTTCGATTCACATTGGCTCATCGACACACTCCTTGTCATTCCGAGCCATGCGAGGAATCTCACGAATCGATTCTGTGAGATCCTTCGCTTCGCTCTGGATGACAAAAAAGACGACCCATGTGATCATAAAAATCTAAACTGCTGTAATCAGGCTTACTTCAACTGCAACGTGACCCGCGGGGCGGATCCGACGACGATATTGGCAAACGAAATGCGCTCGTCCGACACGCCTTGTTCCACGAGGTAGTCTTTTACGCGCTGGGCGCGGTCGGAGGCGAGCTGGCTGATTTCGCTGTCACTGACCCGCTGCCGGGCAGCGAGGCGCGCCACCATCTCCTGGAGTGTGGGCATGGCAACCGGCGGCGAATTGGGCGCCGGCGATCCGGGCGTGGCCGCCTGCTTTGCACCTTCGCCCAGCGAAGCGCCTCCGGTCGATGGGTTGTAGAAGTAGACAGGATTGCGCAGGAATTGCAGGGGGCCTTCTGACGCATGGGCCGGCGTGGTTTTCACCGCGCCAGGCGCCGGGCCAGGTGCGAAGGTGTGAATATAAAATGCCACCAGGGCCCGATCCCGTTCATCGTTTGAGATCTGGATCTCGTCGACCGGCGGCAGGCCGGGATCCAGGTTGCGGCGCGATTCCCATATCCTGGCGCGGAGAATCTGCAGGAGCTTTTGCCTTTGCAGCCAAGGGGTGTCGGCATCGACGTCCGCATCGCCGGCCACTTCGAGATTCAGGCCGGGGCGCGCGACGAGCGCCCGGGCAACGACATCGAGTTTTTTCATTTCAATCGTCCCAAGTTCACTGGCACCGGGCGCGAAATCGACGTGGTCAAGCGGCTGGTTGGCGCCGCCAAACATAGATCCAAGCAGCGAGAGAGGCGCGGTGGTGGCTTTGGCGAGAAGGTCGGTGACGGCTTGGAGAACCACCCGGCCGATCGGGAGCGCAGGGTCGTCGAGGCTGCCCTGGACGGGAAGATTCATGACGATTTTCCCGCTGGCGTCCTTCAGCATCGCAACGGCAAAGCGAACCGGCAGGCCGATGGCCGAGGGACGGCCGGTCTTTTCCCCCAGGGTAAATTGGTTGAGCGTGACGACGTTCTGGCTGTCCAGGTGGCGTTGATCGAGGTGGATTTTCACGTCCAACGACAGGCTGCCGTGCCCGATGGAATAGCCGACATATTTGACAAAATAAGGACTGGCCGGCTGGAGATCGATGTCAGAGCAGCCGGCCGTGAGATCGGCAAATGCGTCGCTGCTGAGCAGGTTGATCCGGCCGGCCAAGGACACGGGCGAGGAATTGTCCACTTGGGCCCGCAGGTCGATCTTGGCGCGCGCGCGCTCATCGGAGGAGAAGCCGGAAATGAGGCCGGCCAGGTCGTCCAGGGCGAAGCTGGTGTTGGGTTCGATCGAGCGGTCGGTGAACGTGAACGATCCATTGGTCAGCACGACGCGATCGATGTTGATTCGGGAAACCAAGGGTGGCGGACGGGAAGCGGCGGATGGCGGGCCGAGCGAAAGAACCGGCGGGGATATCATGGTCCCGGAATTTTCCGCAGGGACGCGCCGGAGCACCGCGTCGAGATTGGTCGAGCCATTGCGATAAAGCGTGAAGTGGAAGGACGGCTCGATGAGCGAGACCTGGCCGATGGCCAGGGCCAATGGCGCAGAGGTGAAATCAAGCTGCTTGCAGCCAAGCGAGGCGAAACTCACGAAGCCCTCGCCGGAACCATCGACCGTGGCGCAGCGATCGATCTCGGCATCGCCGCGAAAGAGAACTTGCGGCCCAGCGGCGGCCGGAACGGCCACGGTGAGCTGGCCGCGCGCAGAGGCCGTGCCCTCGGCAATGCGGAGATTGAGCAGCGGCTCAAGGCAAGGGGTCACACCCGCGAGCGGAAAGGCCGTCAACTCAACGGCGAGGTCGGCCCGGCGTGGGGCCAGGGAAACAGAGCCCTTGAGGGCAAGCACGCCTTGGGGGGAAAGGCGCGCGGCCAGCGCAAACGGCATCGGTGGCGCTCGCGGTGCCAGGGAAATCCCCTGCGCCAGGAGATCGACCTCCGCCATGGCGTTGTGCGCCGGGCGCGGCGCGCGCGCATCGTCAAGCGTGAGGACAAGGTTGTGAACCTCGAGGACCGCCAGGGCGACATCGGGCGCCACCGGGGACGGTTGCGCGCCGGCGGGCGACGCGAAAATTTCCGCGAGGTTGAACGTGCCGTCGCCCGCGCGCTGCAGGGCGATGTTGCCGCCGGCGAGGTCGAGTTTGGCCGCGGAAACCTTCAGCGGCGCAAGCGAGACTTCGAGGCCGGTGAGATCGGCCGACGGCAGGTCGATCGCCGGCGTGGCCACGCCGCGCGGCGCGAGTTGCAGGCCGTGCAGATGCAGTTCGCCGTCCCCGACTCTTATCACGCCCGGGCTGGCGCCGAGGTCGATTTCATAGCGGCCCGAGGCATCGAGGGTGCCGGCCAGGACGTCCCCGCGCACCAGGCCGGCAAAATAAGGCGCGTATTTTTTCAGCGCGACCGAGCCCAGCGCAAACCCGCCGATGGACCGCAGCGGGGCGGCCGAAAGCGTGCCGCGCCAGTGCAATGACTCGCCGGCCTCGGTCGAGGCCGTGAACTCGTAGGGCGCGCCAAGCGCCACCGGCCCGGTGGAGAAATCTTCCAGCGAAAAACTCAGCGGGCCCAGCTCCGTGGAAAAATCCTGGGCGCGGCTGTGGTCGGCAAAGGTAAAGCGCGCTTGCGACACGGCGAGCCGGCCAATGCGGATCGACCACGATTTTTCCGCCGCGGAGGTCTTTTCAGCAGGCGGGGTGAGCAAATCGGAAATGTTAAGCGTGCCATCCCGGTTGATTTCGAGCCGGGCCGCGGGTGCCGTGAGCGAAAGCTCCTTGAAATTCCACGGGCCATAAAAAACCGACCAGAAGCCGACTTTCGCGTAAAGTCGCTCGCAGCCAAAAAGCAGGCGGCCGTCGCGGTCATTGATCGCCAGGCCGTCGATGGTCGTGGAAAGAACCCACGGGTTGAGATGAAGATCGCGGATGGTGACGGCGCGATGGAGCGTATCCGCCAGCCGGTGCTCAAGCTGGCGCTTGACGAAAGGCGGCGCGATGAAAGCGACAGCCACCATGCCCAGGCCCACCAGCAGCATCACGCCAATGACTAGCAAGAGGCGCCAGCGGCGGGCGCGGCGGGCACGGGCTCCGCTTTGCCGGCGAAGCTCCAGGATGGAAAAGGGGTCAGACACAACGGGGCATCTTGTTGGCGGGCTGTTGAAAAACTATGCTGGCCGACGCAACACATGATTTGGGCCGCGAGCAAGGCTTGAGCTGCCGGTGCAATGCTCGGAGAGCCTTGCCCGGCAGCTCTAACGCAGCTCCCGGCCCCAAAGCAGTGTTGCCCTCCGGGTTGCGCCAGAAAGCGCTTCCGCGGCGTTAGCTCGGAAGGGGATAGCCTCTCCGAGGATACCCCCTTCCGAGCCGCCTTGCGGATAGCGTTTTCTGATCGCAACGGCGGCTCAGCAGAGTTTTTCAACAGCCTGCTAAGGCTGCGCGTGCCGCTCGTGGGTGGCCTCAAACTCCTCGACGAACTCGTTGAAGAGCCGCGCATGCTCGCGGTCGCCGGCCGCGGTGTAGTGCTTGACGAGGTTGCGGCAGGAG
>DATMNP010000128.1:0-16873 GCA_035568935.1 Opitutaceae bacterium
CCGGGGGTTCGAATCCCTCCCTCTCCGCCACTTTGACAGTCAGTAACTTACGAAAATCAAGGCCACCAGTGGCAACGTCCAGTGGCAACACGTCGCCCTGAATTTGCCCACATTCATGGACGTTCCTGGAGGCGCGGGCTAGACCAAGCCGAGCCAGCTTTTCACCGCCGCCTCAACCCGCGCCAGCGTTGGCCCGTCGATGACGCCCATCCGGCGCACGAGCTGCACGGCGGGCACGGTGGCGACACCTTGCGCATCAAAAGCTCCTGCATCAAAACCGCGTCCCACATGGGCCACCTCGAAGCGGGCACCCTCCCTCACGCTGGTCGTGCGCGGGACATACGTTACCAAGGCCCGCTCTTGATCGTTGAAGGCCACGCTAAGAACCAACACTGGCCGTGTCTTCGCCACCATTCCAAGATCAACAAGCCATATTTCCCCTCGCTGCGCCCGGCTCACTTGGCCTCTTCCTCGCGGTCGTAGACTTGAAGGAGAGCGTCGGACGCGTTGAGCAATGCCTGGCGTTCTTCATACCAAGCTGCTAGCTCACGTTGCTGCTGCGGTGAGAGTTTTTCGATGGCAGTCTCGATTTCCTGAACGGTACTCATGGCGACAACTTTGCGGTTTTTTACGCGTTTGGCAAGCGCCCGGGTGGCGACACGCCTTCCGCGTTTATCCTTTTCAATAATGGGAGCTTGCAGCAAAAATGCCGCGTGAAACATGGCTTAAAGAGAGTTTTCTTCGACATTGAAACCGAACCTTTTTCGGCTGCCTTCAAGAATGCGCGAGCGCAATCTACCAGAATACGCCTTGCTCCGGCTGTGCGAGTTGCGTGTGCCCTTGTAACTGGCAACGGGCGAATGAAATTTCTCTATTTCCTGCCAAAAGATGGCGCAAACTTGCTGAAGCTTTTAAATTCGGCAGCTGAGGTCATAAGCTATAACGGCAAAAATTTCGACCTTTTGGTTTTAATGAAACATCTCGGGAGGCGGCGTATTGTATCCGCAAAGAAACATTTAGACCTCTGCGAGGCCATTCAGACGAGCTATCGCCTAAATCATCCACTAAGATTAAACACGCTAACGAAAATCAATCTCGGCAAGGCGAAGCACACTTTGGGGCGTGAGATGAAGAACTCATCGCTCGAAAAACTAAAGGCCGCATGCCGGTCAGACGTCTATGATACCTACCGCCTATGGAAGATGTTTAAAGCAAGCGCACTGAGGTTTCCGGGTTTTGATCCTCGAAGTGACGACCAATGGAGATGGTTTGCTGGTTTTTATAAGCTGTTGTGTCCGAAATGCGGGAGGCAACGTACGTTATGGTTTTGGGATGGCGCTTGTAGGGATTCTGTGCGTGATGGACATGGTAATCTCATAGATTGGTCCTCTGGTCATGCCAAATGCATATCATGCCAATATGTAGCCCGATGGGAGCTTAAACGCGTGTTTGATGGGAACTCAATGAGAAGGATCAATGCCGACAGGCCTTATTTTCTCAAAACGTAACTCTTTTGAAAATGACTGCGGAGATTAAAGATAAACCATGCTTTGACACGGACAGCCCGTCATCCACTTTCCTGCCATGCCTATCCCCACATATCGGTGAAAGATTCGAGTGGCAACCCGCGTTGACTCTGCCTATTGTGAATCTGTAAATTTAATGGATACTCGCTCCCAGATCGAAAAATTGAATGCGATGGCAAACGATCCCGCAGCGTCGGAAGGGGAGCGTCAGAACGCCCGGACGATTTTGGAGAAACGGAAAGGCCGTCCGTGCATTCGTCGGTTTTGGCGACCGCGCAGGATAGCGAGAAAATCCGCCTCGTCGTCCCGACCGATTTTCACAACCTCGCCCATCTTCACGACACCGCATGTTTTCCGTTCAACGGCGGCACCACACACCCAGCTTGCTCCGGCAGTGCAGCAGCCTTTGCCACTGGCCGAAGTTTTGCGAGAGTTTATTGAAATTGCTGAGCCATTCGTAATGATCGGATTGGGCGTGGCGGCTGCGGCTGCGGTGATTGAGGAAATAAGGCCAAAGCCTCGTTTTCGATAGAGTCTGGCGATAAGGACAAATGAAGCGCCTTGCCGGACACAATGAGTCTGAAGTCGCCCTTCATTCCGTTTTATTGGACTAAGGAATTGCGCTTTCCGTGTGATTTTACTGCCATTAGGCATTTGCTAAATTCTATTGTCATGCGTATTGGCTGGATTGTCCCCACTTGGGCTCTTCTTCTTACCATTCCTTCCGTTTTGAGCGCCCAGCCTTCGCCTCCATTCGTCACCGTCGGACTTCCTGGTAAACCGTTTGGGGTTGTTGTTTCACAGGATCAACAATGGGTCTTCGTGTCATTCGCGAGTAAACGTCCCGGGCAGACGCAGGGCATCGCAGTATTGCGGGCGCAAGAAGGTCAGTTTAAAATTCAGCGGGTCGTGGCTATGTCCCGTCAGCCCGCAGGAATTGTCCTTACGCACGACGGAAAACTTTTGATCGCAGCGGCCAAAGATTATGTCGTTTTCTTCGATACCCACCGTCTTATAACTGGCGAAAGTGCCCCGGCCTTTCAGTGGATTAGTGACGGTGCGAAGGCTTCTAGTGTGGACGTCAATGTAACGGCGGATGATAAGACGCTGTTCGTGAGCGATGAATTTGCCCGAGCGATTACGGTGATAGATTTGGATATTGTCCGTGCTCAAGGCTATGACTCGGCCGAAAATCTTCAACGACTCAATATTCAAGGGGGTGGCTCTGCCGCTGTAGTGGGGAGAATTCCCGTTGGCATATCTCCGGTCGCCATGACATTTTCGCCCGATCAGCACTGGCTGTATACGACCAGCGAAGTCGCCGCACCCTCGTGGAGATGGCCGAAAGTATTTACTGAGGAAAATAGTGATACTAGCCAAGAATCGCAAAAGGTGCCGGAGGGTGCAGTCATTGTGGTCGACGTTGCAAAAGCGAGGGTTAACGCCAGAAAGTCAGTGATCGCACGCATTCCTGCGGGCGGCAGCCCCGTAAGGCTGGCACTTTCGCCTGATGGCGGTCGACTATTCGTCTCTGCACGCAACAGCAACGCCGTTCTTGTCTTTGATACCACCAAGTTCTTTACCGACCCTTTGCACGCAAAGTTGGCTACAATTCCCGTCGGAAAGTCGCCCGTTCCAATCGTGCTGGTCGACGACGGAAAAATAGCGATCATCGGCAATTCGAACCGGTACGGCGTCAATGCAAACGTGTCATCCACACTAAGTGTATTGGATACGACAAAAATAGGTACGGCGCTTAATCCGATTATCGGGAGCATTCCTGCTGGCGCGTATCCACGGAATTTTTGTTTATCGCCCGATGGACAAACGTTATTCCTAGTGAATTTTATATCTGGCTCGCTCCAGATTATGGAGGTTAGCAGCCTCCCTCATCCATAGTTCCGGCAATTTAAAGATCATGACGGATGGAATTACCTTTTAGGTTGTCCCAAGATTGTCCGCGACCATGTTTTTTGCTTCGCAGATACCCGGGGCAAAGCCGAAATTCGCCCGCCCTCAGAATTGCACCCTGCGCACTTCGAATTCCCTGATGACCAATTCATCGGCATCAACCGGGCGGTAAGTGGCCGGTACCGTGCGCAGGCTTTCGATGTGAAAGCCTCCTAGGTAGCCCATGATGCACGAGAGGTTCTGGCCGTGAACAACGACCTCATGGGAGCCAAACATGAGGGTAAGCTCTTCACCACAGTGATCGGCGGAATCGAATCGTGACCACGCAAAGACCCGTGTTCGAACGTCAGAAAAATAAATCGTTAGCGTGAGCGAGGAGGAGGAATACTCCATGCACGGCGGGGGAAGACCCGCTTCCTTGCGTCTCATTTTCTCAGTTAGATATGTCATATTCGGATTCCTCGGGTTTGTTGCTGATTGATGTTCATGCGTTGCCGGATGAATTCATGCTGGCGGATGGACTCCGCATAGAGGTGGGCGCGCTGCCTCAAGCCTTGTACGTGCTTTCCCTCATCGACGTTCCGCATTGGCTCCTCGGGCAAGGCGGGTTCGCGCTCGCCGCTGCGCTGGATGTTCATGCGCAACGCCGCCTTGTCGGGCGTGAGCACAACCACGTGCTTCCGCCCGCGCGAAATACTCACATACCACTGCTGCGCATGGGTGGCGGCGCGCTGGCCGGAATCGGCCAAAATCACCGAATCCACCGTTTTGCCCTGCGAAGCATAGGACGTGACCGCATAACCGTGCACAAACAGCCGTTGCGACGGCGCGAGCGTTTTTGTTAACCCACGATCATCATTGACCACCAGTGCTCCGGTTGGCTCGACCCGCGCGACCGTCACCAGTTCGCCGTTGTGCAACCGCACGCCTTCGACGCTGCGGCCGTTGGCCTTGAGTTGCAGCCGGTCGCCCGGCGCGATTTTCAGTTCCGCCGCCTTTACGACCGAAAAACGCTCGGCATAACGATAACTCACGGTTGATTGGCGGCCATCCTTCACGAGGATGACGCCGCGATCATCGGCTCCGGCAACCTCGTACAACTCGCCCTTGGCGTAACGGCCATAACCTTTGAGAAAAAACGCCGAATGGCCCGGTTCATAAAACCGCGCATCGCATTTTTGCGCTTCGCTCCGGTCAATGGGTTGGTAGGCCCGCAATGTTTCGCCCTCTTCCAATCTTCCTGCCGACCGGAGCGCCAAGCGAATCGCATCATTAGCCGCGTGAACTTCGCCCCATGTCTGGGCGACAACCAGGGGGCGCCCGCCCCGCTCCATCGCCGTCAAGTATTCGCCAGCGATAGCCGCGCGGCGCGGCTCATCGGACAACTCATGGACGCAGCCGAGTTTTTCCAGCCGGTCGTAAGACTCGACGATCTTACCGGCAGCGGCTTCCTTGACCGCCGCCCGGTAGCCACGGATGAACCGCCTTTCTTCCGCCGACTGGGCCAATGACGGATTCTGCCGCCGGATCGTGCGGAGCACTGCCGGGCGCAAATCAGCGTGCGTTTCAATCGCCCGCAAGGCGTCACCAGCGGCCACCGCGCCATGCTGCCGGGTATCGCCGGAGAGAATCAGCCGACCGTGCAGCGATTGCACGAGTTGGACCAGCTCGCGCATGTCGCGCACTCCGACCTGCCCGGCCTCGTCCAGAATCACGACCGATTGCCGGGGGAACTGGCGGGCCTTAAGCGCATGAGCCAGGGTCTGCGCGCGCAGCCCGTCATTTTCCAGGTCTTGAACTTGCTGGCGCTGCGGGGCGAGGACGAAAACCGGAGCGCCGGTTTCGGCAATGGCCTGCTCGACTTCCCTTAACGTATGGCTCTTGCCCGTGCCCGCGCCACCGCGAAAAAGCGTGATAAAGTCATGGCTCTTTATGATCTGCTGGGCAGCACGTGCCTGTTCTTCCGAAAGGCCCGGATCTGGTTTATATCTGCGATTGAAATCGTCGAAGCGTTTCTGGCCTTCCTTAGCGGCGGCCACGATTTCCTGCTCAAACCGAAACAATTCACGGGAGACGAGCTTGTGCGGTTCGTAATCATTGCGCACATAATTACGTCCAGTGATGAAAAGGTTGAGGTCGGCCAGATCAAAGTCTTGCCCACGACCACGCGCGAGCGCCGCCGCCTTTAATTCATAATCATTCACCACTGACCGGCGCTCAAACATATGCTGGTCGGCCCAGTCCACGATGGCCCGCACATTGACGGTCTCGTCGGGAGCCACATCGGTGGTGGCCTGCCGCAACCAAGCTCTGAGCGTCTGACGCTGGGCAGGCTGGTGCAGGTTCTCCAATGACTGGCGTTCCTCCACGCTCATTTGTTTTTTCCAATGCGAACGCAACTCGTCAGCGGTGGAATTTTTGATTTTTCGGCGTCGCTCCTCATGCGCGATGCGGTTGCGCAGTTCACCCATGTTTCCTCTGTATCCCTGCGCGGCCTGACACTGCGCTTCCGCCTCGATCTGGACGTGCCGTTTGGAAAAAAGGGCGATGACGCTTTTGGGAACGTGCTTGATTTCAAAATTCCGCGAGTTGTTTTCGATCTCGTAACCGAATGACCGCAGGCCCTTGGCCAGCTCGTGAAAATACAGGTTCTCCGCGAGCTTCTGGGCGCGATACATGCCCTCCGTTTGCAGGGCCTTCCATCGACCCTCATACGGGTCGAATGTCGCGTTAAAGACCACGCAGTGCGTGTGCAAATGCGGGTCTAGCTCGCGACTGGTCTCGTGCCGGAAGCACGCCGCCACCATGTTTCCGCTGTCACAGGAATCGTTGCGATTGTGCCGGCGCACCCGCGCCTGCGCAAAGGTTTCCAGCTCGGTCATCGCGAGACGCACGGCCTGGTCATGCAATCCGACGATCCACTGGTCATGGCAAAGTGCGACAACCGAAACGCTTTTCGGCGGACTGATCGTGAAGTCATGGAAAATCCGTCGATTAGACACGGACATCCCGTTTTCATGACGGACGGTATTCAATCGCTGCGTGAGCCGATGACCCGTCCGCGGATTCTTGCCTTCGCACAGTGCCAGAAAATCCTTTTCCGACACCGTGCCCGTCAATCCGAGTTCCTTTGCCGCAATCCCTAACCATTCACCAGTGATCTTCTGCCCCTGTGAATAATAATCGCCCACGCACAGATGCTCCCGGAAATACTCCCGAGCGTTCATCAAGTTCAACTGTACTTTCGGTCTCAACATAACATCCCTCTATATATAGGCTGATTGTCCACGAAAAATTGCGCGCGTGATGACTCGTCACGTTTTCATCACGAGAAAAACGTCACCCAGACACCCGGCACCTGCCGATGTGCGAAAATTCATCTACCCTGATTAAGGTAATTGCGTAAGTCTTCAGCACCCCGCTCCCCAATCAGAAACGCAGTCGCGTTTCTTTTTCCGGTAGACACATTACCCCTTGCCAAGTTGGCAACGTATCGCAGGCGCGGATACGCCATCCACGCACGCTAATCAATGGAGCAACCGGTGCGCCTCGAATTGCACTTACAAAAGTTTTTGTGGCCGTTGCCGCGCCAATTTTTTCGCCGAATGAGGCGACGGCTCGGCTTGCCCGCCATAACGGGCAAGCCTCGGGGGTTCCGTCGCCTTAGACGCGGGGCGCTCGCCGCCGCCCCCGCACCCCCGGCTCGGGGCAACTAATAAGAAAGCAATCGTTGCGGCACCTCGTGGTGTGCGTTGGCCGTGGCGTCATCGCCTGCACAGGTTCCGGTGTGCCCATCGAGCGCCAAATGCGGACAAAACAGGCTCCACGCTTAGGGCCTATTTTGATGTGACCAAGAGCGGTAAATTGCGGGCATGAACGCATTACACCGCAAACATTACGCTGGCCGAATCAGGAAAAAAATAGGGTCAGCCGCCGGGTCTCACGTTGACCCTATTTCTGCGCGGCAACCTGCGGTAGGATGCGCTCCGCGATGAAAGAGATGCCGATGAACTCAAATCACACACACCCGCAGCCAGAGGGAAGTGGGCACGCCTACCCTAAAAAGGGCAGGCGGCCTACCGTAATTTGGGTAGAGGCACGCCATTGTCGAACGCAGAAGCACAAACAAATAGTAACAACGAAAGGAATAGTCATGAACTCAGAAACAACACCCAATCCAACACTCGCCGAGGCCGTAGCGCCTCGCGTCGAGTTTTTCCGTCTGCCCGGGCCGCGCAAGCGCGACCCGTTTTTCGGTCTGTCGCGCGGCTGGTATTACAAGGCCGCCTCGCTCGGTGAAATTAAAATGATTGTCGTGCGCCGGCGCAATGCGCTGCGCGGCGTGCGTTTGGTCGTTTACGACTCGGTGGCCGATCACATCCGCCGGGCCGCAATTAGCAATACGAGCGAACAGGCCGCCAGCTAGAGAAACCTCGGCAGCTTCGCGAGAGCGGCCCGTTTGGTTTTGCTCTCAATGTGCGTGTAGTGGTGGCTGATGGCTTCGGTCTCATGGCCAATGATGTCCATCGCCACCACTGCGGGCACACCGGCATTTTTGAGGAGGCTTGTCGCCGTATGGCGCAACGAGTGGAAAGAAATCTCGCTGACGGCGCGGCGTTGCGCGTGGCCTTTGCCGGTCACTTGTTTACTGCGCTCCCTCGCCATGCCAGCCGCCACCAAGACGGCGTAGAATTGATGCGAGAGCCGCCCAATGCCAAATTTCTTGCAGGCCAGCGCGTAGGCATCGGGAAAAAGCGGCGCAGCCGGGTCATCACCCGCTGGCATCGTTTGGACGTAGGCCATGAGGGGCGAAGCGAGTGGAACAGCCATGCGCCGTCCCGTTTTGCCGGTTACAAGGCGCAATTCCTCCTGTTCAATATCAATGTTCTGCCATGTGAGCCGGGCAATGTCCGTGAGGCGCTGGCCGGTGTAGAGGCCGAAAAGGATGATGCCTTTCCACTCGCCGGACGCATGGGCGAGGATGTTCTTGAGTTCTTTTACCGTGAACGGTCGGCGCTGGGCGCGGTCGGATTCCCGGCCCCGGAGAGTATCGACTTTTGTCGCAGGATTTTCCTGTGCCACACCGTCCTTGTAGGCCGCGCCCAGCGCCACCCGGAGATATTTGAGCGATTTGTTGGCGTTCGCAATGGACGTGCGTTTCAGCACCTCGTCACGATACTTCGCCACATCGGCCTTGCTCAGCTGGGAAATGTCGAGGCTGGCGCGATCACCGAGCGACGCGATGAAATCACGCGCCACTTGCGCATAGGCGTAATAAGTGCGTCCGGTGGTGTCCACTTTGCGTTTCTCCGCCCACTGCGTCAGATAATCCCGCGCCACTGCCGAGCGCAGCGGCTCGTGATTTATCGCCTGATAAATGTCCGCGACCACCCGCCGCGCCTGGGCCTCGCCCAGGCGTTTTTCCGAGCCGAGTTTGGCCGCTTTTTCCCACTCGTTGGCCACGGACTGCGCCTGCTTGCGCTTGGCCTGCTTGGTTGACCTCTGGACGCGTTCACCATGCGGGCCGGTGAAGCACGCATAGTAGAACGGCGAACGGTCTTTTTTCCTGAGCGAAGCCACGGATTTAGTGACAACAAAAGTAACCACAAGTTCCTGATTAAACTAGCTGTATTTAAGTTTCCTTACCTCTGAAGAAACTCTAGGAAACGCAAAAATAAGTTCCGGGGGTTCGAATCCCTCCCTCTCCGCCAGTCTTCGCCAAGGCTTCGCATGGCACGGCCAGCTCTCGCATACTGAGCGTAAGAGGCCGGCCATAAGAAGCTTCACGAAGCATGGCGGCCCTTCGTAGCTCCACGAAATCGGAGCGAAGTAGGGCCAAGCCAACTCCGATTAGGACATTGACCGGCCAAATCGGTCACCGAAATTAAATCTCAAACTTCTTTTCCGATTGGGATCTGAGAAGGCGTCAGAAACGTTTTAACAAGGGTGCCGTTGCCGCAGACGGTCATGGTGGGAAAGCGTTTGTACCAGTCTCCATGGGGAACCTCGGGATTGGTGTTGAGCCAGGCCGCCAAAGATTTGAGGGCGTCCGCGTTGATACTCCGCTCTTCAATCCGCAGAAGCAGATGAGAAAGGAGGGCGCGAGGAATGTCCTTGCGTTGAACTTTAGGCATCAGGAGCCCGCGTAGAAGCCTCTGGTGATCTCGTCGGTCAGTTTGGCGGACTCAGCACGGCTTCTACTTTTGGCCAGACGATGGGCCAGTTTGCCTAGATCATCTGGAGACATGGGTTCGGCGATGAGTTTGATTTGCAGACCGACAGCCTGAGCGACTCGGCTCATGGAGCGGAAGGTGATGGAGGTATTGTTAGCATCGAGAATGCGCCGCACAGCGGTGCGTCCGGTGCCCATGCGGTCGGCCAGGGCGCTGATGGAAAGACTGTCCTGGGCCATTTTTTCAAGGATCGAGGCGGTCAGGGATCGCTTGAGTTCGACGTCATAAATGGAAGCGGTTCGGGTTGGCATGTCCGAAGATGGTACAATTTTGAACCAGTGTCAACCCTGTGGACGGGCGAAAGTCCCAATTGGTGGCGGCCCGGCTTCGCCTTGCCCAAGGGTGTCCGCCGCAGTTGTTGCCGACCGATCACACCGCTGATAACTACGATCGTCTCAAGCAGGCGCTGGCCGTGACGGGGGCAGTCTAATCTCGGAAAATGACATCTGGATTGCGGCTTATGCGCTGGAGCATGGCCTGCCGCTGGCCACGCGCGATGCTCATTTTGCCCGCGTGCCAGGCTTGATCGTGCAGGACTGGTCTTGAACGAAACCGAGGCATTCAGGAATTAGCCCGACGCCCGTGGCAAAACTGAAATTCTCCCGCCCTCAGAATTGCACCTTGCGCACTTCGAATTCCCTGATGACCAATTCATCGGCATCAACCGGGCGGTAAGTGGCCGGTACCGTGCGCAGGCTTTCGATGTGAAAGCCTGCCAGGTAGCTTACAAAAGTGGCATCGCTGCAGGTCTTCGCTAATTGGAATCCACCTTTGTCGATTGCCAGGCGGCTACTTTCCACCGCCCGTCTTCTTTCACATAGACGAGGAGATAGAGGAGATGAACATCGTGCAGCCCTGCCGTCTTGCTTTGGACATGAAGGCGCGTCGTGCCGGTCACCACCGCCGTGGTGCCGCCGTAAATATCGATGTTCATCGATTCATGATTTATGGCTAAATATTTCATCTCGCCGCTGCGCAGCGACTCAAGGAACTGGGCCTTGTTTTGCCTGTGTCCGCTGGAATGCGTGTAAACGAGCCTTTCGCACAGCATCGGGCTGAGCCGCTCAAGGTCGTTGGTGGTGAGATAGTGAAGGCGAAGCGCTTCCGTGGCCTTGATCTCATCGGCGAGGGCGGAGGTTGGATTTTCCTCGTCTGCCTGAAGGCTGGATCCACAAAAGCCGAGACCGAGAAGGGTGATGAAGAGCAGAGATATTTTCATGGGAGTTAAGTTTGTTTACGGACGGACAAGGCGGAGCTTAGCCGTGATCGGATCGGCGTAATCCTGCCAAAACTGGTTGATGCGTGCGAACACCGGTGGTCCGTCTTCGATGATAAACCGGTAGCGGGCGATGTAGGGTTCATCGGGAGTAATCGACCATTCCGTCTGCTGGCACGGCGTCATGGTAAGGTACGGATACACGCCATGAAGCCGGACATTCTGGGGAAACTGAAAATTGCCCGGGTGCGACAGCATGGCGACGCCGGCAAACTTGCCGTCCACGTCGCCGCCCAGAAAGGCCCACCGCACGCGCGATCCATTCATTTGGTCTCGGACAGTGGCCCCGTTCGAATCCAGGACAAAAGCTTTTTCCGGCCGCAGCCATTGTTCATTGCCACGGAAGGCCACCCCGCCATAGAAATTCCAGGTAAAGTTTACCGGCGCGCTCGTCGCACAGGTTTGAATCGAATAGAGATCCAGAACCCAATAGGGCTGCGCGTCGTGCCAGCCGTCAATGCGAAGTGAAACAATCCATCGCTCCTTCAGGACGGTCTTCGATGGTGTCGCGGTCTTGTCCACGTAGTTCATTTCCGCCTCAAAACCCGCCTCGACCGGACCGGTCCATTGACGCAGCAATGCGGCGCATTCGACCGTGCCGGTCTTTTTCCTCAATTCCCAAAAATCCGGGGTCCGGCCTTCCACCTCGGCTTTAGACCAAGCCGACCAGAGGCCATGTTGATGCGGCTGGACGGAAGAGTAGTCGCCCAACACTTCCCGGCCGCCGGGACTGTAGAGCGGAAAGATATAGCCGCTGCGTGAAAAAAGTGGATCGATGCCGGCCGGCGGCTTGGATTTGGCGACATGAAATCGCAGCAGTTCCTGGTTAAAGGCCCGGAAGACCAGCATGCCGCCTTCTTCATGCACATCGATTTTGGGCTGGAGATCGGCCCTCGGCTCCAGCCGCCACGTCTGCACCGCTCCCTTCTTCACTGCGGGAAGGACGGCAATGCCGTCATCGCCTTCCCGCTGCACCGGCAATACCGTGTCGCCCTGCCTGAGCTGCCATTCGGTTTTTTCTTCGGGCAATGGAAACGTGATGGCCGCGTGTTGACGGGCAAAGGCGCTCGGAGCAACGATCACTTCGTAGTCAGCCGCGTAGGTGTTGCGGCCAGACAGGGTAAGGATGGCCAAAAGCGCCAGGATGGGTCTCATGTTCATGAGACCGAAGATAACCGCCTGCCGGTTACCGGAAGGTTATGGTTTTTGCCACAAAGGAGCAGAGAGAACGTGTGGCCGAGCAGCCTTGGCGAAGATTGCGGCGAAGGATGGTTGAAAATTCGATCCGAATCCGCGATCATCCGCACTATCCGCGGGGGAAAAATGCCCTGCGATCCTTTGTGGCTAAACCGGAACGGCCAAACTTTTCGGACGCTCCGCCAAAGCGGCCTCGAAGAAAAGCGCCAGGGTGAGAATTCCGTCCGTCAGGCTGGCTTTGACGCGGAACTCCTGTAAATCGCACAACGCGCGCACGAGCGACAGCCCCAAGCCACAGTGTCGTCCGTCCGGTGTCCGGGTCGCGTCTTTTCGCCAAAATCGGTCGAACATCCGCTCGGTATCGGCCGACGTCAGGTGCCGCGCACGATTGATGATTTTCAGTTCGATGCCGTCCTCGCGCCGCTCACAAACAAACCGCACGCTCGATCCCGGCGGACTATATTCGAAGGCGTTTTCAATGATATTCTGGAGGATGGAACGCGACAGTGCCGGATCGGCGAGAATGAACACATCGTTCGGAAGTTTGGTTTCCACGGTCACTCCATTGGCCTCCGCCGTCGATTGATTCGCCTCAAGCACCGACCGGCACAGCGCAGCCAGATTGACGGACGTTTTTTCGACCGTCTGCGTGTGGCTGTCGCAACGGCTCAAAGCCAGCAGGCAGTTCACGATCTTCTCCATCTGCAGCGCGCTCGCGAGAACGTCTTGGAATGGGATCGTCTCCCGGGTCTGGCCTTGGCGCAGCTTGATCTCCGCCAGCGTCCTTAATTCTGCGAGAGGTGTGCGCAGCTCGTGCGCAATATCCGCATTGAAGCGCCGTTCGCGCTCAAACCCCGCTTCGATCCGTTGCATCAGCTCATTCAGCCGCAGGCCGATCGGCTTGAGTTCGATCGGCAGGCCGTCCACGGGAAAACGGCTGCTCAGTGTTTGGGTGGTGATTTCGTTCGTGTGCGTCGCCAGCCGTTCGATGGGGGTCATTCCCTTCCGCAACGAAAGCGACACCCAGGCGGTGCTCGTCACGCATGAAAATGCCGCCAGAAGGAGCAGTGCCATCAGCAACCGCGACAGTATCTCGTCGATCTCTTCACGGTTTGCGGCAACGACGACACGCAGCTCTGGATTCGCCGTGGGCAGCGAGCGGTGCACGCGCGACTCGTCGTAGCGGAATCCGATCGCCCGGCCCGGGCGGCCATTCGGAAGGCTGAGGTTCCAGATCGCGGGGTTTTGCAGGGTGCCAAACCGGGGATCGAGATGGGCGCTCTTCAGCGAAGCCGAACGCGCCAACACGCTTCCGTCGGGATTCCACACTTCAAAAAAATGCGTCTCCCTTTCATCTTGGTTCGCGGCAAAGGCGCGCAGGTAACGGTCGCAAAAATCCAGCTGCAGCCGGCCGTTCTCCATGTGCGCAAAAGTGATCACGCTGCGCGCTTCCACCGCCAGGCGTTCGTCAAATTCCCTGAGCAAGGTGTACCGCAGGCCGTAATAAAGCAGGCAGATGCCGGCCACGGAGAGCAGGCTGAAGCCGGTGATCAAGCGGAGGGTGAGATGGGTTTTGATGGAGCGCATCTTCAACAACCTGTTAGGAGGAGCTTAAAAGGTAACCGTGGCCACGGAGCGTTTGAATCAATTCGGCACACCCTCCGCTTTCAAGGTGTTTGCGCAGGACACTGATCGCCGAATTGACCGCGTTGCTGGAAATTTCTGTTTCCTCGTTATACAGATGGCTTTCGATTTCTGTGCGCGATACCACTTGGTCCTGGCGCAGGGCCAGATACTCCAGGATGCGAAACTCCCTCGGCTTAAGCGGAAGGTCTGCGTCTGCTAAAGTGGCTTTGCGAAGACCCAGGTCGATTGAAAGCGGGCCAACGGTGATGATATTTTTTTTCAATCCGTAGGCCCGGCGACAAAGTGCCTGGACGCGCGCGAGCAATTCTTCGGTGGCGAATGGCTTCACCAGATAGTCATCGGCGCCAAGCCGGAAACCTTTCACCCGGTCGTCCACGCCGTCTCGTGCGGTCAAAAGGAGGACATGGGTGGTTTTCCCGGAGTCGCGCAGCCGTTTTAGCAATGATAATCCGTCGAGGCCGGGCAGCATGATATCCAACACAATGACGTCGTAGTTGGTTTGTTCCGCATACCACCAGCCCTCTTCGCCATCGCCCGTCATATCAATGGCAAAACCGGCGCCGCGGAATAGCTCTGCCAGACTGCGGCGCAAACGTTCCGAATCTTCGACTAAAAGAATGCGCATGGCTGAATATACATACCGCGACCCTGTTAAAGTAGCAAAAGAAAGTTATCGGAAGGTTACAAGGTCGGCTTTGCGAGACGGTCTGCCGAATTTTCCCTGTTGGCTGTCACCGACTTGCTTCGCCCCACGCGATTTTCTGGACTCGAAGTTGATCCTCACAAAAGTGCCCGCGCCGTACTGCCGGCCATCGGGCCCCGTGGTTGCATGCGCGCTCACTCCCGCCAACATGCCACGACGCGGCTTGGCCGTGCAGGAGCGCCGGGGTATCGGCGAATCCTGCACCGGCCATGGTTCCTGATTTTACGAAGCCCGGCGGTTGGGCAACCGGCCCCGGCCCGAAACTAATAGTGTTTGATCAGCAATCATAATCGTCCTTCATGATCAGAACCCTGCACTATTCCCGTTAACCGGCCCTCTCGTGAACGTCCCGAAACTGAGTTCCGCCCTCATGCTGGTAAACGCGGTGTTTCTAGGCGGCTGCGTTCATGCACCCCTCAATCGCCCGCTCTTGAGCAATTCCGCACTGGCTGCGCCGCAGGCGGTGTCGGAGAATCAGAAGGGCGAAAACGATCTGATGGTCGCGCTGTTTTTTTCGGGGGGCGGCACGCGAGCCGCTTCTCTTTCATACGGTGTTTTGAAGGAGTTGGCCGCGACGCGGGTTAAAACTCCAACCGGCAACTACCGGCTGATCGACAAGGTTCGCGTCATATCGGCGGTGTCGGGAGGAAGTTTTACCGCCGCCTATTACTGCCTCTATCACGACCGAATCTTTTCGGAATTCGAGGGGCGTTTTCTTAAGCGCAACATTACTGCGGCGCTTCTGGGAAAGGCGCTCAATCCGCTGCACTGGCCCGAACTGTTATCGCCGTACTATGGGCGAAGTGATCTGGCCGCGGAATACTATGACAATATTCTCTTCCACGGAGCCACCTTCGGGGACCTCGGGCCGGATGGCGGACACCCGCGCCTAGTTTTAAACGCGACAGATATGATGAACGGTGAGCAATTCCCCTTTGTGCCGGAACACTTTGAATTGATCGGTTCAGATCTGCGGAGCTATCGAATTTCGCGCGCCATCGCTGCCGCCTCAGCGTATCCGCTGCTTCTTTCACCCATCACATTAAAAAATTACCGTGGCGAGCCGGGTGTGGTCGACCCCGACAGGCTTCCTCGCGAAGCAACTGGGGATGGTTCGCGGCGCGACACATTTGTCCAAAATGCATTTCGTTCCTATGGCGACTATCACAAAAATCCTTATGTTCATTTGGTGGATGGAGGGACTTCCGACAATCTTGGCCTGGAAGCATTGATCGACGCTGACCTGGAATTTGGCGGCATGGAAAGATTGATCGAACAAACTCTTCATACGGGCCCCCCGCGTAGATACGCAGTGATCGTCGTCAACGCCTCGGTGCATCACAGCATTCGCTGGAGCCGGACGGAGGCAGTTCCGGGCGTAGCCAGTGAACTTCGGAGGTTGGCCGACAATTTCGGGGAGCACAACGATGCCGAGTTTCTTGACCTATTAGGAATCGCCCTGGATCACTGGAAGAAGGAATCTGCCGCGCGCCTAAAGCCCCCTGGGGTTCAGCCAGAGTACTATTTGATATCCGTCGACTTCAATCAGCTTCATGGAAAGGCCGATGCCTTGTTCTTTGACAGCCTGCCGACCAATTTTCACCTATCATCTGGCACGGTCGATCGGGTTGTCGGGGCAGGAGAAAGTCTACTGAAAGACTCTCCTGATTTTCAACGGCTCCTGCGGGATCTTGGGAAAGCGCCTTAGGATGTGTTTTGGAAATAGAACGTGTGTAGGCTATCGGCTGCAGAAGCGCAGGGCAAGGCGGTGGTGCTGTGGCCGTGAGGACCGCACCCAGTCGAGGAGCCAATGCCCAGCTGGCCTTGGCCCTCGACGACAACGCCGCTCTGCACTTATTGCAGCCTGAGGGTGTGTCTTCAAATTGGCATAGTCCGTCGCTGGGGGCGCAGCCGGTGTGGGGCCAGGCGGGCGCGAAGGATTGGGCTGAAGCCCTGACCTTCGCGGCCAACGCCGCCCGGCACCGGCTCTCGCCCCAGCCCAGAGGGTGAAGTTCAAAATGGATCGCCGCAAGGCGCAGCGGCAGAAGGTGGGCTTTTAGCCCATGTCTGCCGCTGGAACGCCGCGCCGATCCATTTTGATTCTTCACGGCGGGCCATGCCAATTTGAAGACACACCCTAAGCCTCCGTCATCTGCCGGTCTTGCCTTCGATCCGTTATTGGACAGTTTCCCCGTTGATGCCGATCGCCGAACACCAAGCCGAGGCCGACGCCATTCAGGCGGAGATTTTCCGCCGCATGCCGCCTGGGCGCAAACTCGAGCTGGCCGTGGCCATGCAGCAACAGGCCCGCGACTTGATGGATGCCGGCCTTCAGCTGAGCCACCCGCGCATGTCCGCCGATGAACGCCGGCGGGAGATC
>DATMNP010000129.1:0-5197 GCA_035568935.1 Opitutaceae bacterium
GGTGCAACCAGCGGACGTTTGCTGGGCTTGGATAGTTTCTCCGCCGGGCGACCAGCCGGAGCCGACTTGGGCTTGGGTTGAGACAGATAAGCCGCCGACAAAGGCGAGGGCGGCGAATGACGAAACAATGCGGCGCAAAGGCCGCTTTAATGATAAACCATACAGGGTATTCATATCTTAGTGGGTAAACTAACGTTGACGGGCACGCCCAAAGGAACTGCGAAGGGGGTGGGGTGCTCGCAATCATGAGTTGAAGGGATTTGTTGGAAAAAGAGAATGCTTTTATTATTCAAATCGTTGAATGATTAAGTGGGCCGACCCCACGCCGGGACTTTTTGATCAGTGCCTGGGCGAAAACCCGGAAAAAGTCCGCTGCTGCAAGTCAGTTCCAAAACGGCAGAGCCATTTTGATCAAGCAGCGTGGAGGCAAAGCCCGACAGCTGCTCGGCGGCTTGCGTTGACGGCAGCGTTGGTCGATAAGGGGTGCTGGCCGCGCACGGTCCCTCGTGGATGTTAGATCACCCAGCCAGCATTAAAGACGACCCGGTCGGGATGTCCCCCGATGATGGGCAATCGTCGGACGATGTTTTTGCGGCCATCACCGCGCCGGAATTCTATCAGCAGAATCCGTTTCGGCAGACGGGCCTTTCCGTCCTGGCGGGCACGCGGGTTGCCGCCAAGCGCCTCGACGCGCTGCGCCAGACTCTCGAGCTGGGCACCGCGGAATATCGCTGGGCCTTTGCGCCCGGGCTCGCGCCGTCGGCCGAGCAACTGATCGGCGTGGCCCAGGCGTTGAAAGATCCGCGGCGGCGTTTTGCCTGCGAATTTTTCTGGTTCTGGCCGGAAAGCTATCCGGAGGAATCCAGGGACGAGGCGCTCGACTGCCTGGCGAAGCGTGACGTAGAAGCGGCGCTCGTGTGCTGGCGCCGCGCGGTGGCGGCCGGGAGCGCGGTGGCAGCACACAACCTGGCGGTCTATTATCATCTCCAGGCCCTGGGTGGCGAACAGGTGTGGGGCGCGGCGGACAAGGCGCGCGGGGTGGTGTGGCGGGAGGCTTTCACCCGCTGGCATGCACTGGGGCAGAACGCGGATTTTTGGACTCGGGTGGAGTCGCGGTTGCGAGACCTCGACGAGCCGCAGTTGCCGCTGACGATGGTCGGCGGGATGCGGGCGGCGTTGCCGCGGGTCCTGGCGGCGATCAATGCCGAACTGCTCGTGCGCTACGCCCAGCGCGAGGACATCGCGCGGGCGAAATGGCACGCGGCTTTCCTGCACGAGATCAATTCCAAGGTCGGGAACGGCCCGCGTTTGCTCGAGAGGTGCGCCCGGCCGCTGGCGGCGCAACTGGAAATCCGGCTGGCCGCGGCGGAGCATGCCGCCCGGGCTGCGCCGGATGAAGCGCTCTACGAAATCATCAGCTTGATCGAGCCGGTGCCGCGCGAGCTGGAGCTCGTCGAGCAACTGTGCGGCCAGGAGTCCGCCTACGTGCTCGAGTTGCGCTCATCGTTTGCGTCCGCCGTGCTCGACCGCCTCGTGCTCTACCAACGCGAGACGCACGACAACACCGCGTGCCTGCGGTGGCTGAAGCGGTTGCAAGGCTGGCGGCTCAAGGTGGAACTCGCGGCCCGGATCCGGGAGATTCGCACGGTTGTCGCCGGCGGCGCCGAGGCCGCCCAGCTCGGGGCCGAAGCCGAGGAGCTGGTGTTCATCCTCGACGCGCACCGGCTGCGCATCGATCCGTCCGGGATCCAATTTGACGAAATCTTTTTGCCCGCGAAAGAGATCGCGGGGTTTCGCCACGGCGGCGCGCGCGCCGGCCAGGCAACGGCGGGCCCGGCATTCACGGTCGCGTGGTGGTCCGAGCGCGGCGAGGTTGTGCTCGATGCGCATAATTTCTTTGGCCATGATGGCGTGGATGAAACTGCTTATGAGCGCATCGTCGCCGCCAGCCGGCGCTGGCTGTGTCCCCATCTCGTGGCCTGGCTGGCGGGCATTGTCCAAGGGGGTCATCCGGTTTTCATTGAAAACGTGTCTTTGACGCCCGATGGAGTTGTGTTCTCCTCTGTTGGTTCCGCCCCGCCGGAATCGATCCTCGTGCCCTATCCCGATCTTCATCATACTTTCGATGCCGATGTTGTCCGCCTCGCCGACCGTCGCGAGCCCCGGCGGTCGGTCGATTTGCCGGCCCATGCGACCTGGAACGCCGCGCTGGTCGGCGAACTGATTGCAGAAATCCACCGTCTTCAGCGATGACAGCTTCATCCTTTTTTGCCCAAGTCTTCGCGCGCGATCCCCGCCGGATCGTGCGGTTTCCCGAGGCGCCGCTCGACCAGGCGCTCGCCGACTGGAAAAAAATCCAGTCCACTCCGGCGCCGGCGGCCGACCTGCCAGCCCCGACCGCCGGAGCCCCGGCCCCGGCGCTGGACCAGGTTGCGGCCATTGCGACCCACGTGTGGCGGGCGAAAAGCAAACTGGTCGACCCCGCGACCGGCCAGCCGCGCGAAGAGACCAGGCGCACCTACCGGCACATCGAAAGCACGCTCGATACGCTCGCCCAGATGGGCGTGGTCATTCGCAACCTGCTGAACGAGCCCTATGATCCCGGCCTGCCGGTCAACGTGCTCACGTTCCAGCCGACACCCGGCCTCGGCCGGGACACGATCATCGAAGTCGTGCGACCCACGATCATCTGGCAGGATCGCGTGTTGCAGGTTGGCGAAGTCGTCGTTGGCACGCCGGAAAGCGCCCCTGTCAAATCATGACCAGGAACACCATTGACTACGGCATCGACCTCGGGACCACCAACAGCAGCATCGCGGTCGCGGTCGGCGTTGGCACGGAGGTGATCAAGAACAGCCTCGACTCCGAGATCACGCCGTCGGCCGTCTATATCCACAATAATGATACGCTATGGATCGGCCAGGGCGCGCGGGCGAAGATCACCGACCAGCGCGCGACCGACGCCGTGGCGATTGAATTCAAGCGCCGCATGGGCACCGGTTTCGAATATTCCTTGCGCGGCAGCCGCAAGCTGCGGCCCGAGGACCTTTCCGCCGAGGTGCTCAAATCGCTGCGGGGCGACGTCGTCCGCCGCCGGGGCGAGGATCCTTCGGCCGCCGTCATCACCGTGCCCGCCGCGTTCGAGTTGCCGCAGTGCGATGCCACCAAACGCGCGGCCGACCTCGCCGGGTTTACCCACTCGGTCCTGCTGCAGGAGCCCGTCGCCGCGGCGCTCGCCTACGGTTACCAGAAAATGGACCGCAAGGCCTGCTGGCTCGTGTTCGATTTTGGCGGCGGTACGTTCGACGCCGCGCTCGTCACGTCGCGCGATGGCACGATGCACGTCGTCAACCACGGCGGCGACAATTTCCTCGGTGGCTCCGACATCGATTGGGCGATCGTCGAACGTCTCCTCGCCCCGGAAATTGCGATCGAATACAAGGCCGAATCCTTCCGCCGCGGCGAAGCGCGCTACCAGCACGATTTGTTCCGGCTCAAGTCCGCCGCCGAATCCGCCAAGATCGAGCTGTCGCGGCAGGAAAGCGTGCACCTCGAGGTTTCGCTCGGCCAGGTCGAGGCCGGCAACCGCGTCATCACGCATGAGACCCAGCTGACCCGGGCCGACGTGGCCCGCGTGGCCACCCCGATCATTGCCAAGGCCATCGAGATCGCCCGCCGCGTCCTGGCCGAAAAGAACGTCGCGCCTGCCGCGGTCGAGAAACTGGTCTTTGTCGGCGGCCCGACGATGGCGCCGTATTTTCGCGAGGCGGTGCAAAGCATGCTCGGCATCCCGCTCGACCTGACCGTCGACCCGCTCACGGTCGTCGCGCGCGGCGCGGCGATATTTGCGAGCACCCAGGCCATCCCGCGCCAGCCCGCAAAATCGGCGCCGGTTCGCGTGGCCGGCGAGTTCAACGTCGAAATCCTCGCCAAACCGGTGGGTGCGGACACCGAGCCGCTTGTCGGCGGCCGGGTGGTTCCGCCGGCCGGCGCCTCACTGGGTGGCTGCACGATCGAGCTGGCGAACCGGCAGTCGAAGTGGCGCAGCGGCAAGCTTTCCCTCGGCGAAACCGGTGCGTTCCAAATCACCGCCCGCGCCGAAAAAGGCGTGCAAAACATCTTCGACCTCGTGTTGTGCTCCGCGTCGGGTGCGTTGCTCACCGTCAAGCCGGCCCAGTTCACTTACACGGTTGGCGTCGTCGTCGAGGAGCAGCTTATCATCCACGACCTCGGCGTGGCCACGGCCGACAACAAGGTCAGCGTCCACTTCACCAAGGGCCAGCCGCTGCCCGCCAAAAGCACCAGGCCCTATCGCAGCTCGTGCGAGGTGCGCTCCGGCGGGTCCGGCGAGGCCCTGCGCATCCCGATCATCGAGGGCAACCGCGCGCGCGCCGACCGCAACGTGCTGGTTGGCATGCTCCAGATCGGGGCCAAGAACCTCAGGCGCGACCTGCCCCTCGGCAGCCAGATTGATGTGACGCTGCAGATGGACGCCTCGCGCCTGCTCACCGTGCGCGCGTATGTGCCGATGCTCGACGAGGAATTTCCCGCCACGATCGAGCTCGGCGGCCAGGCCCGCCGGCCGGATCCCGCCGCCTTGCGCAACGAGCTGGCGCAGGAGACCGCGCGTTGCGCCGCGTTGCAGGGCCAGCGTGCCATCATCCCGGCGGCGATCGCGGTCAAACTCGATGCGCTCGCGGAGTCCGCGATTTACGAGCAACTCGAGGGCACGCTCGCGCGCGGCGAGACGGCGGATTTTGACGCGCTGCTTCGCGCCCAGCGCGACCTCATGGAATTCAAATTCCAACTCGACGAGATTGCCGCCCAGCTCGAGTGGCCGGTCGCGGTGCAGGACGCCGAGCACTGGCTCACCCAATTGGCCGAACTCATCTCGCGGCAAGGCGAGACGGCCGACCATGCGCGGGCCCAGGCCCTGGGCGAACAAACCCGGGCCTTCATCGCCGGAAAAAATGCGGAACGCCTCGGGCGCAGCGTCACGGAATTGTCCGGTTTGTACGCGGAGATTCTCTATCGCCATCCCGCCGCCTGGGCCGACCAGCTCGAAGTCCTCGCCCAAAAGGTCGGCCTCATGCGCGACCAGGCCAAGGCCGGCCTGCTGGCCAAAGCCGGCCGGCGCGCCATGGAATTGGGCCAGCTGGAGGAAGTAAAACAAGCGGTGTTTAAATTGCAGGATCTG
>DATMNP010000130.1:0-2160 GCA_035568935.1 Opitutaceae bacterium
TGATTGGGTGGCAACCTTGGCCGAGTTCTTGCGCTCGCAGCCCGGAGTGAACGCGGTGCGGGTCGACACCGGCTCGCGCAAAATCGCCGTGGCCACGATGGGCAACGTCGATGTGGCGGGGCTTGAGCAGAAACTCGCCGAGACCATCGCGGCGGTGGAGGCGCAGCTGGCCGCGCGCCAGGCGGCCCAGGCACCGGCCGGTTTCACCCTGCGGCAGGACGGCGGCGCGACCGTGCTGGGGCGCGAGATGTGCGAGAACGCGGAAAAGCTATGGCTCTGGCGCGAAATGGAATGGCCTGAGATCACGACGGAAGAAACCGGCGGCGTGCCCGAGTGGAAGGAACTTGCGGTGCTGGCCGCGATTTGTGGCGGATGCGGGCTGGCTGGTTTTTCGTCGGAACACCTTGCGCCCGGCCTGCCGTGGCTGCACCGCGGATTTTACCTCGTGGCGTTGCTTGCCGGCGGCTTCGACGCGGCGAAAGATTCGTGGGAAAACCTCAAGACGCTCAAGCTCGACATCCATTTTCTCATGCTGGCGGTGGCCGTCGGCGCGGTCTGCATCGGTGCATGGAGTGAGGCGGTGCTGCTGTTGTTTTTGTTTACGGCTGCCGGCGCCATGGAGGAATTTGCCCTCGACCGCACGCAGCGCGAAGTCAGCGCGCTGCTCAAGTCCGCGCCGAAGCGCGCCACCCTGGTGCTGCCGGGGGGCGGCGAGCGCGAGATCGACGTGGCCGAACTCGGCATCGGCGACCATGTGAGGGTGAAACCCGGCGAGGCGTTTTCGGCGGACGGCACCGTTGTCCATGGCAAAAGCGCCAGCGACGAGTCGGCGCTGACGGGTGAGGCCGTGCCCGTGCCCAAGGCGGATGGCGACATGGTCTTCAGCGGCACGATCAATTTGTGGGGCGCGGTCGAGTTTACCGTTATACGTCTGCCGAGCGAGAGCACGCTGCAAAAAATCATCCGGCTCATCCAGACCGCGCAGAAGTTGAAGGCGCCGAGCGAACGCTTTACCGACAAGTTTGGCACCGGCTACACTTACCTCGTCATCGGCGGATCGCTCGCGATGTTTCTCATTTGGTGGCAGGGTTTTCACCTGCCGGCATTCCAGAACACGCCGGGAACGCGCTCGGCGTTTTATCGCGCGATGACGCTCATGGTCGTGGCCAGCCCGTGCGCGTTGGTGCTGTCGATCCCATCGGCGGTGCTCGCCGCCATCGCGTGGGGCGCACGGCACGGCGTGCTGTTCCGCGGCGGCGCGGCCATCGAGAAACTGGCCGACATCGACACGGTTGCGCTCGACAAAACCGGCACGCTCACGACGGGCGAACTGGCCGTCGTGGGTTGCGAAAGTTTTCCTTCCGGTCGCGACACCGAGGTGATGGAGCTGGCCTGTGCGCTGGAGGCGAAGTCCCAGCATCCGATCGCGCGGGCAATCACGCGTTATGCGCGCGCCCACGGCGTGCGCGAACTTGACGTCGCGGAATTTCGTTCGCTCACCGGCCAGGGGCTGACCGGACGGCTCGACGGCGCGACCGTCCTGCTCGGGCGGCGCGAATTGCTCGAACACGGTCCGCTGGCCGATTGGGCGGAGGCGCTGCCGCCCGCCTCGGCTGAGTTGAGCGAAGTGTGGGTCGTGGGTCGTGACCTGGTGGGCCGCGTGCTGCTGAAAGACCAAATTCGTGTTGAATCGAAAGGCGTCATCGCCGGGCTGCGCCGGCTGGGGGTGAAGACAATCATGCTCACCGGCGACCGCCGGCACGCGGCCGACGCTGTCGCGCGCGAGCTCGGTCTCGACGAGGTGAAATCGGGCCTGTCGCCCGAGGACAAAGTGGCGGCCATCATGGCGCTGCGTGCCGAGGGCCGCAAAGTCGCGATGGTGGGTGACGGCGTGAACGATGCGCCGTGCCTCGCCGCTGCCGATGTCGGCGTCGCCATGGGCGCCCGCGGCAGCGATGCTGCGCTCGAGCAGGCCGAGGTCATCCTGATGCACGACCGCATCGAGAATTTCCTGGCGGCACAGCGCCTGAGCCGCCGCGCCCGCGTCATCATCCGGCAAAATCTCACGGTCGCGCTCGGCGTCGTGAGCGTCATGGTGATTACCACGATCGCCGGCGCGGTGCCGCTTGCGGTCGGCGTGGCCGCGCACGAAGGCAGCAC
>DATMNP010000131.1:0-4586 GCA_035568935.1 Opitutaceae bacterium
CGTAAACGACCGTGCGGGGTCCCCCTATGAATAAATTTTTTTGGCCTGTATAGTGAGGTGATGGAAACAGTTACGACGGAGATTTTGGATAGCGGACAAAAGCGCGACGCGCGCGGGCGAAAAATCACGGATGAAGCCCGCCGGGCCGAAGTGCTTGGAGCCTTCGCGGCGAGCGGGCTGAGTCAAAAGGCGTTCGCGCGACAGGAAGGCGTCAACTATCACACGTTCGTGGCGTGGCTGGGACAGGCGCGCCGGTCGGATCCAGCTGTGGCGGAGCCCACCGCTGGAAAAGTCCGTTTCAGGCAACTGCAGTTGGGATCGGAACCACGCTGCGCGGAACTGGAAGTGGTGTTGCCCGGTGGCCTGGTGGTGCGCGGCGGCGACGCGACCCAGCTGGCGAGGTTGGTGAAGGCGCTCACGGCGTAGCCCATGCTCGGTTTTCCCTCTGCATTGAAGATCTACCTGGCGGTCGAGCCGGTGGATATGCGCAAACAGTTTAACGGCCTGTGGGCGCTGGCGGCAGAAACGCTGCGTGAAGATCCGCGCCAGGGCGCGCTCTTCGTGTTCACCAACAAGCCGCGAGATCGGCTCAAGATGTTATATTGGGACGGCAGCGGCCTGTGGGTGCTAGCCAAACGACTGGAGAAGGGCCGCTTCAGCTGGCCGATTGGCAGTGATCGCACGAAGCTGGCGCTCACCCCCACCGCGCTGACGATGCTTTTGGCGGGCATCGAATTGAAGGATGGTGCACAAAAAGCGTGGTATGAACGATCTGCATGAAAGTTGGCAAGCAACTTGCTATCAACGTCTTGAGTGGTAGAACTAAAACAAGCTCTGGATCGGGTCCAGCTCCTTGAAGAGGAGCTCTCGGTGTTGCGCACGCAAATTGCGTGGCTGAAAAAACAACTCTTCGGCGGAGGCCAAAGCGAGCGGCTGGACCGAGCGCAACTGCTGCTCACCCTCGGCGAACTCGAAACCCTCGCCGCCACCGCTGCGACGACCACCATCTCTTACGAGCGGACGAAGCCCACGGCGGAAAAACGTCCGGTGGCCGCCGAGGTTTTTGCGCATCTGCCCGTCAAGGAAACCCTCGTGATCGAGCCGGAGGAAGTGAAGGCGGATCCGCAGCTCTACGAAAAAATCGGCGAAGAACGCACCTTCGAGATCGATGTGACGCCGCCGGAACTCTTCAAGCGGGAGATTATCCGCCCAAAGTACCGGCACCGGCTGGATCGAACCCGCCCGCCGGTGTTGGCGCCCGCCCCGGCGCGCCCGGTGGTCGGCGGCTACGCCTCGGCCGGCTTGCTCGCGTGGATCGCGCTCTCCAAATACGTCGATCACCTGCCGCTCTACCGGTTGGAAAAAATGTCGGGGCGCTGGGGCGCGGCGATCAGTCGCCAGACGATGGTGGAATGGATCCGCCTTGCCGCCGAGTGGCTCGAACCGCTTTACCGCTGCATGCACCGGGAACTGCTGGCCGGCGGCTATGTGCAGGCGGATGAAACTCCGGTCAAGTGCAACGATCCTGACGAGAAACGCGGTGGCACCAGTCTGGGCTGGCTGTGGGTGATCAGCCGGCCCAAGGGCAACGTGGTGTTTGACTGGCGAATGTCCCGCCAACACGGGGAGTTGACGTCGTTGATCAAGGGCTTCGCCGGTGTCCTGCAGTCCGACGGCTACGAGGCCTATGCGGCGTACGCACGCGCGCACCCCGAGGTGGTGTGGGTGGGCTGCTGGGCGCACGCCCGGCGAAAGTTTTTTGAAGCCCAGGGCGAAAACCCGAAGGTCACACGGGTTGTGCTCAAGCTCGTCGCCCGGCTTTACCGGCTGGAACGCGAATGGGATGAGGCCGATGCTGCGGCCAGTCGGAGCCGGGACGGCGAGGAGCGGGCGCGGCTGCGCCAGCGTCACTTTGCACGCAGCCTGAAATGGCTGCATGCATTGGCGCTGGCCCTGCGGGCGCGTGTGCTGCCCAAGTCGGGTCTGGGCCAGGCTTGTCATTACCTGCTGGCCCAGTGGGCGCCGCTCACCCGGCACGTCGAGCACGGCCAGACCCGCCTCGACAACAACCTCGTGGAAAATGCCATCCGGCCCTCGGCCATCGGGAAGAAAAACTGGTTGTTCATTGGCCACCCCGACGCCGGCCAACGTTCGGCCATCATCTACTCGCTGGTCGTCTCCTGCCAGCGCCACGGTAAAGACCCCCTCGCGTATCTTCGCGATGTGCTCACCCGCCTGCCGGCCATGAACAATCGCGATAACCTCGCTCCGCTGCTCCCGGCCAATTGGAGCCTGGTGCAGTAGCGCAGGCTGCGGGAAGTGCGATAGCCTTCCCGGCAGCAGGCCGACAAGCCTGCGTAGATCTCGATTAGCAATCGTCACCATTGGGATATACAAATGGTGACGATCTTTATCTACATATCGTCACGATCAAGCCCGGCCCATGAGGCACCGGAGCGGGCGCTTACGGGCAAGCCGGAACGCACTCACTTCACTCCGGTGAATACCACTCGCACCTTCTCCCGTCCGGGGAAATTGGACGACAGCGGTGCGCGCTCCGCGACCGCAGCCGTCCTGGCCGTGAAATAGTAGGGCGATACAGGGGGCAGGTCTTCTTTGGCCTTGAAGGCGAAATACAATGGCACCGGTTGGCTGCGTGCCGCGAGTGACGTTATATAACCGACCAGACAATGTTCGGCGGGGTGGTATCCGCTTTTCCAGAGGTCGGTCTTGGGATTGCGATCATGGCGCCCATTTTGCTCAACCATCGCCCAAACGTCTCCGTGCCGGTGATCGACGAACTTATCGAACCAGAAAGCATAGGTCGACGGCAGATAATTCCAAACCGCCGGCTGGCTAAATCCGAAAACCGCAGCAGCCTGATCCAGCTCGGCATAAACCCACCATTCCCTGTCTTTGCGCAGGCTTCCATCCGCGTTTTTTCCGTTCGCCCAAGCTCCGTCCTCTTTGACATAGGCTTCATTCAAAACGCGCGTGCCGTTGAGCAACGCCCAGTGCTGCATGTCGTTGTCCTTCAAAATTCGGCCGGCAAGGTAGAGCATCGTGAAGGCTTTGCCCGTGTGGCCGAAATCGACGTCGTACGCGCCCAATCGTTCATGATCGATCTCGCCCGTTTTGTCGTCCCTGAAACCATCCATTCTTCCCCAAAACACATTGTGCCCGCCATCGTAGAATTTCCGCACGGCGGCACTGGCCTTTTCCAAGTCCGCTTTCCAATGCTCCCTTTCGTCGTCGGGAACAATCGATGCCATGGTCAAAAGGTAGGCATTAATTTGGTCGAGTTGGGCCACCAGGTTTTTTTGCCCGGCCTTGTCGTGGTCGGGCGGGTCGGAAAAATCCTCATCCACCCAGCGGAGCAGGCCCAGGCTTTCGTCGTATCGCTTGAAAATAAACCGCTCCCCTTGGTCGATGGCCCGGAGCACGTCCGGATCGCGCGTGAGATAATAATAAAATGCCGGGCCCGACAGCGCATAGGCCAAATCCTGCGAGGTGATTTGCGCCTCCGCCGGGCTGTGATCGGGCTTGGCGCCATCCGCCAACAGGAAGGCGGCAAAACCGCCGGTTTTTTCATCATAGGCGTTATGGATGATGTAGTCCACGCCCGCTTTGGCCCATTGCAGGTACTTCTCCTCGCCGGTCAAATGGTAGGCCACGCCGTAGAAATAAGTCTGCTGTGACAGCATCCGAATGTAGATTCGGTTGAATCTCCAGGGTGGTTTCGCACCAGTGAACCGACTATATCCGGGCGCTGTGGTCAGGCGGAGGAACTCGTCTCGCAGGTTGCCGGGGTCCACGACTTCGCCGTCGAAATAGCGCCAGGTTGGAAATTCGCCCGGCTTGTTGCCGAGGGCGCTGTCGGTCTCCCAATACGGCAGCAAATCCCGGCGGAGATGGGCCAGCCACCGATCACTGCTCGCAAGCCGGCAAATTTCATCGTCACGTCCGGCCCCGTCGGCCTTGGCCATGAAGGGTGAAACGACAGCACACAGGCACAAGACAGCGGTCAGCAGCCATCCTTTGCGGCTAATCGCAGGCGACAGATTTCGGTTGAACATGGTGACGATTGCCAATCGAAGTTCACCGCCGATTTTTCAGGAAGTCGTGCACCTCGTCATGCGTGCCGACAAAGTCCACCACCAACCTATCTTTCGACCGTACGAACACCACGCGGAGGGCCAGCGTTGCGCGCAGCTCGTAAACCTGGGGACGCAGCACACGCACGCTTTGTCCGGCGTGAGCATGAGGCGTTCCAAAGGTTTCGGGCAGATTTTCCAGCGCAACGTCAACCGCTTCCGCGTCAGTCGAGCTTAGCTTTTTTACGCACGCCAGAAATCGTTTTGTGAGCAGGATTCGCATGGGAAAACATTCCGGGTTTGTATTCAACGAGATCGGCGGCCCCAGAGGCCTCGCGCACGCCAGCAATGATTCGAGACGCGGCGGCATCCACTTCGGAACGGGTCAAACCATATTCCGTTTCTGCGTAGTCTGCGGCCATAATGGGTACCGGGCGGAGGGCGATGACCTGGTCGCCGATGATAACACCGATTTCCTCGCCGGCTGCGGCC
>DATMNP010000132.1:0-15607 GCA_035568935.1 Opitutaceae bacterium
ACATAGCCGCTCCCTGCCGCAGAGTCTGCCGGCACGCCGAGCCCCACCTGGTCGGGCCGCAAGCCATTCTGCAAAAGAATCGTGGCCTGGGCGGTGATGAAATCCACCGTTCCCTCGGTATAGATCTTGCCATCATAACCAAACATCGTCCCGGAGTTGTAATACTGGGTATTACAGAGGGTGAGGATGTCCTTGATGTTCAGGGCCAGCGCAAAGTAGGGGCTGGAAGTCTTTGCCACGTCGGTGGTCTGTGGCGCCATGGTGATGATGGATCCGCTTTTTACCTGATGCAGGGCCTGGGCCAGATAGGTTGGGTTGATGCCAGCCTCGAAATCGATATCGACCCCTTCAAAACCGAATTGTGACATCAGCAAATTAATGCTGTTGGCAAAATTCGTCGCCGAGGACGCGCTGTTCACCGGAATACTGGTTCCCGCGCCGCCGACCGAGACAATGACGTGCTGGCCGCGCGCTTTGACGGCGGCGATGTCGGCGATAAACTGGGCCTGGGTATAGCCGCCGAGCTGCGAGGACAGTCCGGGATCCAAGGCGAAAGTGACCGCGCCTTGCGACCCGCTTTGAACGGCAAAGGCCACCGCAATGATGTCGTAGGTGGTCGGTACATTGCTGATTTTTATGGCGCCACCCGACCAATTTTGCCAGTAGCCATACATTACATGGGCGGGCAGGGTTTGCGCAGATGCGGTGATGGGCGTTACGGCCAGTGAAATACCGAGGATGAGCAAAGCCCATTTCTTCAAAAATGCGTGTGGCCTGAGGGCGTAATTAACGAGGTAAGGTTTCATGTTGGGGTAGAAAACCGAGGTTAGCCTTGGCGTTTAGGCCACTCGTGGGCGAATGAAATTTGTGTCCAAAAATCGTGAAACGAAAAACAGCCGGGTAAGGACACGGCAATTAAACGCGCAGGGTGTCGCTTTCGGGCTTAAAAGAGTTTTTGAGCCGAAAAAGCGGTGCAGGTAGCAGGGATTATAAGTGTGGGACGGGTGGGGGGAAACCCTTAGCACTTTGCCGACGGATGCATGGAGTTGTCCATGTTGTCAACAGCAAGCAGGAATGAAGTTTATAGTGAGGCAATTTTAGCCATCGACTCAAGTTATTCAAAGCACTGAAAGATAAAAGCTAAACGAAACTTTGATTAATCCCGCCTACACAAACAAGCGTTGTAAAACTTTAAGTAAAAATAGTCGTGATCACGCGGGATCTTTTGTCGCCGCAGTGTACAGTCTTGTCATAATATAGAAGAGGCGAGCAGTGTTGCCAAATGCAACTCGCACAGCGCTTAAAGCGTGGATCAAAGGTCGTGGCAAACAGGTTGGGCCTTGTTTATCAATTATGGAGTGAGATTTCCTTCCTCGGGCAAATCATGGGCGGGGGCTCGATGCTGGGGTTATTTATATATTAGACATAATGTTTATTGTGCGAAGCGGTTTTCCAAGTTTTTCTTGGTGAGTTTTTTGCAAAACAGGAGGCGGTCCAATGAACCGCGCCGACGCTCCGCTTACGCCCAAGGAGTTCGCTGACGAAGTCTTCGGCGGAAAGCGCTGCGCCAAGTGGGTGCGCTACCAATGCGCGCTTTACGTCAAAACCTCCGGCAAGCGCGGTATCCCCGTTCTCGGTAAAAAACCGCCCTACCTGATCCCGGCCACGGCGCGCGGATTATTCATGCAACCGCTTTTCCTGAAGCGAGCGCTTCAAGTCGCATGAACGCGCAAACCGAGATGCCGTTTATTGCGCCTCGCGTGGCCTTGGCGTCGTTTCCCACGCCAACCCGGCCTGTCCCACCCTATGATCCAAGGGAACACATGGCTTGGGCCACGTCGGGAATTCCCGGCCCCTCGTCCCGCGCGATGATCCGGATGCCGTGCCGGCCCCCATTATGACGGGAGGTCACATTGCTCATCGTAATTACGCCTTTTTTGGCGTGGTCGACGATGTTGCGGGCGACTTCCGAGATGGCCGCGGCAATTAACGTTACCTCGGTGCCGCCGAACCCCAATTCAACGGCCAGTGTCCGCCCTTGTTGACGGGCCGCAACGATGTCGACCGCGGAGCGAACTTCCGTTTGGACCTCATTGTTCATGCCCGGGCTTTCGCTTGGTTTTTATGTCGAGGTAGGCCAGCCCCTCTTCCAAGTCCAGGGCTGTGCCAACGCCTTCCAGCGTCAAGCCCAGTTGCACCATGGCAAAGGCCACGTCGGGCTGGATGCCAACGATGACGGTTTCCGCGCCGCGCAGCTTGAGCATGTGGGCGATGGCGCTGAGCGTCCGGGTCGCAAAGGAGTCAATCACGTCCAGCACCGTCACGTCGATGATGACCCCGCGCGAACGAAACTCGCCGACCCGCGCGCCGAGATTGTCGCGCAATTGCAGCATGTCGGCATCCGACAGCACGGATTGAATGCTGGCGATCAGGTAACCGCCCTGCTTCAGAATGGGAACCTGCATGGCTCAGGCCGTTGGTTCTTTGGTTAGTTTGGATGCTTCCTGGGTGGTGATGACCTTGTAGCCAAGCAGTCGTTCAGCTTCTTCTATGCCACCCTGCAGATCGCCGACCGCGTTCATCTTGCTCAAATCAACGCCGATCGTGACAAGAATTTGCGCGATTTCGGCCGACAGGCCGGTGATGATCACGCTCGCTCCCATCAAGCGTGAGGCCTCGACGGTCTTCACCAAGTGGTTGGCCACGGTCTGGTCGATCGTGGGCACACCCGTGATGTCGACGACGACGACCTTGGCGCGGTTGCCGCGAATGCCGCGCAGCAATTGCTCGGTCAACTGCCGGGCGCGTTGGGCGTCGATGACTCCGATGATCGGCAGAATCAACAAACGCTCGCGCACTTGCAGCACCGGCGTGGAGAGTTCGCGGATCGCCTCCTGTTGCTGGCGGATGACGCGCTCGCGCTCCTGCACGAAGCTGACGGCCACGGTGTTGGCGATGCGGTTGGCCGCCGGCTCGTAGGCGTCCAGCACGCGGTTCAGCAACTCGAAATCGGTCTGGTATTTTTTGAACAGCGACCGGGCCAGCACGTCGCGCAGGAGCAGCACGATGCCCACGACCTCGTGCGTTTCGACGCCGCGCGGGATGATGCGTTCGGAAAGATTGCGGGCGTACGCCTGCAGGGCTTCGACGCTGCCTGTCTCCAGCACTTCCACATAATTGTCATAGACCGATGTCGCCTCGGAAAAAATTTCCTCCTTGGTCATCGCGGTAAGCAGTTGCGCGTCCGTGATGCGACGGGCCCACTCTTCGCGCAGTTGCGTCCGGTTCTGGCGCAAGTGTGCCACCAGCTCCCGCAAGAGCGGGTCGCTGGTCAGTGCTTTTGAGGAAGGAGCGATATATCGGGCCTTGGCTTCGGTCTTTTTTTTCATGGGAGCGTTCCTTGATATATATTATGCCGCTACGGGATTGGAGTTAGCTGTTCTGTTGACGGTTGAGCTGGCCGCACGGGACGGATCCGTGCTGCGGAGAACAAATCTATTTTTATAGGGTCACGAGCCAGGGAACAAGTAGGTGATAACCCCGTTTGTTATGCGCCATCGGGCAACACTTTGCCTTGGGCGGTGTGCGCCATGAGCCGCCTCGCAACAACCTGGCTGTGCTTTCAAACTGGCATGGCGCCCAACGGAGGGTGGCAGCCGGTGCGGGGCTTCAGCGGCAGAACATGGGTTTTTTAAAGCCCGCCTTCTGCCACTGCACCTGCAGCGTCTCATTTTGGTTCTTCACGACTTGGCCATGCCAGTTTGAAAATACACGTGTACGCCGCGCTCAAGTGTGGACGGTGGCTTCCGCCGCCACGGGCCGGGGCATCCTGGCCTGGGGCTTCTCTGGCCGGTATCGGCTGAAGGTCACCGTGGGTGGCGCCAACGGGCTCTTTTCAGCTTTCAGCAGGATGCTGGTCGGAATGAAAAGATCGTGCAGCGGGTTGTACAGGCTGCAGGTTTTAAGGCGCAATGACGTGAATCCGGCGTTGCGCGCAGTTTTTTCCAAGGTTTTTTTCGTGAAAAAATGCAGGCATGATTCAGCGGGGATGAATTGCTGGTTCCATCTGAACATCGTGGTCAACAGGTCCCTCAGCCGGCTGTTATACGGCACCGTAACGAGCAGCCGCCCGCCCGGGGCGAGCCCGCGAAACATTTCCCTCAGGACAAAGCCGGGATTGGGCACATGCTCCAGTACCCCCGAACACCAGATGACATTGAAGCTTCCATCCAGGAAGGGAATCGGGTCGCACAGGTCGTGCTGCAAAAACGTAATTTCCGGATACGACCTCACGTGTTGCGCGGTCAGGCTGGCGCAGCTGTGCAGTGCGGTGACGTCGGCGGAAAATTTGGAGAGAAGACGGGTGAACGACGCATCGCCACACGCCACGTCGAGGATGCTGCTGCCGCGCGGCAGGTCTTTCAACTCCGCGTAGATCCACCGGCGAAAGTTTTTCACGACGTGTTCCTCCTGCTCATAGGCTTCAAGCGCGCGCTTGGCTTGATAGCTTTCGTAATAATTTTCTAATTTTTGTTCGTTGTTCACTGGAGCCCCTTTTTTGATTTTGATGCTGTGCCGGAGCCCAAGGTACCGTTTTATCAGTACGTTTGTTAGTGGGTGAGGACCTCCATCTGCAGGGGTACCAACCCCATGCATGCTCAGGTCCGGATTTCGGCTCTGCCGCTCCCCGCGCCAACGGGATTACCCTGGTGCCTTTCATGCACGTATCTGCGCGTCCGCCTGGCCCCGCACCGGCGGCGCCAGCCCCATGCCACTACGAGTGTATCAACTTTATAACTACATACGCCATCGTCCGCGAGATCCGCCGCCGTTCGCACTGCATTTTGCCCGAAATTCGTAATGCAAATTTCGGATTTTCTGGATCGTGGGTCAAAAAAAAACTAAATTTATCCCACGGGAAATATCCTGCTCGAATTTCTTTACGCTGCCGCTGATGAAGGCCGCATGTATTTTAAAAAAATCGTTTTCTTTGTTTTCCTGGGCTGTCCCTTAACCATGCAGACGCTCCGAGCCGATGCATCGGTCGATCCACGTTTTGGCGTGATGACCCATTTTGCACAAGGCTGGGATCCGGCCTGGGCTTGGGTTGCCTCGGTCAGAAACATCGGCACTGTCCGCGACGAACTGTACTGGGATCAGATCGAGCCGCAGCCGGGTGTCTATGTTTTCCCGCAGGCTTTCGACGACTACATGGGCACGTTGCGCGTGGCTGGCATCTCCCCGTTGATCGAGCTCGATTTTGAAAACCCCAACTATGACGGTGGCATGACGCCCTACACCGACCAGGGGATGGCCGCCTACGCGGAATACGGCGTGCAAGTGCTCAAACATTATGGCGATCAAATCAAGGCCGTGGAGATATGGAACGAATACAACGGCACCTGGTGCCAGGGCCCTGCCACCCTCGATCGGGCCGGCACTTATGCGAAAATGCTCCAGCAGGCCTACCGTCAAATCAAGGCCGTGCGGCCCGACGTCACGGTCGTGGGCGGCTCCACGATCAATGTCCCCCTGCCTTACTGGGAAAAACTCATGCAGGATGGCGCGCTCAACGACATGGATGTGCTTTCCATCCATCCTTATCGTTACAATTCGCCGCCCGAAGGCATCGAGAACGATGTCATCGCGCTGCAGAACCTGGTCAAAAAATACGACAACGGACAAACCAAGCCCATCTGGGTGACGGAAATTGGCTGGGCGATCCAGGATGGCTCCTTGCCGGGAACGATTGCCATCGACGAAACGACCCAGGCCAAGTTTCTGGTGCGCGCCTATGCGTTGCTGCTCTCGGCAAATGTCGAACGCATCTATTGGTACCTTCTGCACGACGACCAGGACATCATGGGGCTCACCACCCCCGACGCCACGCCCAGGCAGTCCGCCTACGCCATGCAGGTTATCGGCACCGAACTGGCCGGCGCAACCTTTGTGCAGCGTGAGGCAACGTTGAACGGTCTTTACTCCATGCTTTTCACCCGCACCGATGGCACGCCGGTCCGTGTCATGTGGTCGCTGCAACCGCTGATGTTGAAGGTCAGCGGGCAAACCCGCGTCACGGACATGGTCGGCAATGACGTCGGGGTTTCGAACCAGTTGAGCCTGGCCGATGCCCCGGTCTATGTCGAAGGCCCGCTGCAAGGCCTGCCCCCGGCTCTGCCCGCGGAAACGCTTCTTACCGATTCCACGCGCGATTTTTCCGGGATCCAGGGACAAAACGGATGGTGCTACGGCGGTTTTGTGGGAAGCGGCACCGCGTTGGAACTCATGAACAATTATGCCGTCACGGATTGGACCCAGGTGTGGGGCGACGGATATCCCTACCACGACGTCACGCCCGGCGATCAGCATCCCTCCTCAACGGGCAACCAGCCGGTTTCGTCCGTGCGCCGTTGGGTGAGCACGACCGAAGGCACGCTCCACGTTGTCGGCCAGTTCCAGTGGAGTGGCGGCGGGGGTGACGGGGTCGGCGTCAGTATTCTGGTCAATGGCCAGCCGCTCTTCCGCAAGCTTCTCGGCCATGGCAACGCCATCGGTTACGCCTTCGATTTTCTCCAGCCCGTGCATGTCGGAACGACGATTGACTTCGCCGTCGATCCCGGCCCCGGAATCGATATCAGCTACGACGCCACTTCGATCGGTGCAACGATCGCCCTGCATCCCACCGCGGCCCCACAACAAAATCTCTCCAGCACGGCGTGGGTCTTTGATGGCGCGCCCCCTGTCGCCATTCCGCCAAGCGGCCCCCTGCTCGCCGATTCTGTCGCCGGCTTTTCCGGCACGCAGGGCCTCAACGGCTGGAGCTATGGCGACTTTGTCGGCGGCACGACCGAGTGGGAACCGATGCCCAGCTTCAACAGCGGCGTCTGGGGCAGCGGTTATTCGTACAATGAGGTGTCCGCGGGCGACCAGCATCCGTCCGTCGCCAACGGCCAGCAAGTCGCCGTCGTGCGCCGCTGGACCAGCACCTACGCCGGCCCGATCCATGTCACCGGTCAGTTCCAATGTGGCACGCAAGGCGACGGCGTGGGCGTGAGCATCTGCGTTGATGGCCAGCGTGTCTTCCGCCAGCTCATCGGCGGTGGCACAGCCAACCAGTACTCCTTCGATCTCTCCCCGGTTGTGCAGGTTGGCTCGACCGTCGACTTCGCCGTCGATCCCGGCCCCGGCATCGATATCAGCTACGATGCCACCGCGTTGAATGCCACCATCACGGCCAACTAAAATCGCCCGGTCCTGTGGTGCCCCCGCCATGCTGAAGTCATGGCGGGGGAGCCGCGTTTGGACGCAGGCCAAAATGTTCCCGGAAAAAATTTCCCCGGCGGTTTGACTCGAAAAATTTGTCGCGTAACAGACGCTGGGTTATGAACACCCTTCGCGTCGCTCGAACCATTCCGGCTTTGGCCTGCATCGTTATTATCTGGGGTGCGCCACTGGCGGCCGACACCGTCGACACAAAAGGTGGCGCCCATCTCACGGGGAAGATTACCAAGATCGAAAGCGATCTCGTGTATTTGCACACGGACTACGCCGGCGACATCACCATCAAGCAATCCGAGGTCGCCCGCTTCGCCACCGATCGGCCGGTCGCGGTGCGCCTGGCCAGCGGCACACGGATCGAAGGCACGGTCACCCCGGCCAACGGCCAGCTTCGGATTGCCGGCCCGGACGGGACCTTGGCCACCGATGTCCGCCACGTGGCCGCGACGTGGGAGGCCGGTGGCGAGGATCCGTCCGTGGTCGCGCTCCGCCGCCACTGGACTTATGAAGCCGCCGTCGATGTGAGCGGAAAAACCGGCAATCACCACCAACTCGGCACCGACGGCAGCGTCCGTGCCGTGCTCAAAACCGCCCAGGACGAACTGCAGTTTTACAGCGAATATAACCGGCAGGTCACCGACGGCCAGAAATCCGCCGACGAACTCAAGGCGGGCTCTGACTACGCCGCCCACTTTTCAGAACGACGTTCATGGTATGTGCGCGATGAAGCCGGCTTCGACCGCGTGATGGATATCGTTTTCTCCAACGTCGCCGCCGCCGGCCTGGGTTATGATTTTATCAAACAACCGAAACACGTCCTCACGGGTCGCGCCGGTCTCTCCTACCGCTACGACGAATATAAAAATCCGGCGACGCCCCGCGTGAACTCGCTCGGCGGCGACTTCGAAATCAACCATGAGTGGACATTTCGCCTCTCCCGCCTCGTTGACAAGCTGGTGTTCGTGCCGGCGTTCCAGAACTTGAATAATTTCATCGTCTCGCACGAAAGCTATTACGAAATTCCGCTGGCCGATCCGGCGTGGAAATTGCGACTCGGTGTGTCCAACGACTACAACAGCCGGCCTGGCCCCGGCATCAAGCGGCTCGACACGACTTACTTCACGCGGCTCCTGCTCGACTGGCAGTAGGGAAAGGCGAAGGGCTGAAAAACTGAACAAGCAAAGAACAGGAATGAGCTGTCGTAGGCCGATTTTTCAGCCTTTCAGCCCTTCAGTCTTTCAGCCCTTCGCACGGCGCGTAAATAGTGATATTTCGCTCGGTTAGGGCGAACTCCGCCGTGCGCAAGGTGTCCAATGCGCGGCAAATTCATCCTGCCCGCCGGCGGGCATCCAACCACTCTTCCCATGCACGAGCCCAACTTCGACTCCACGCTCCCCCGCATCGGCATGATCTCCACCCATGGTTATGTCGCGGCGGAGCCGCCGCTCGGCGCGGCCGACACCGGCGGACAGGTCGTCTATGTCCTCGAACTTTCGAAGAAACTTGCCCAGCTCGGATTCGAGGTGGACATCTGGACGCGCCGTTTCGAGGACCAGCCGCAGTTCGATGTCATCGGCGACCAGGTGCGCATCATTCGCGTCCCGTGCGATGGGAGAAATTTTATCGGCAAGGAATATCTTTACCACCACCTCGGCGAGTGGTCGGAGCACGCGCTGCGCTTCATCAAAAAGCACGGGCTAAAGTACCAGTTTCTCGACAGCCATTACTGGGACGCCGGCTGTGCCACCCAGCGCCTGAGCGAGGCGCTCGACGTGCCGCATGTGCACACGCCGCATTCGCTCGGTCTTTGGAAAAAAAAGCTCATGGAGCAGGACTCACCCGAAGATGCGGCCAACTTTGAGCAGAAATACAACTTCAAGGAGCGCATCCGCCACGAGACCCTGCTTTACAGCACCTGTGATGCGGTCATCGGCACCACGCCGTCCCAGCTCGACATGATCGTCGACGACTACGGCGTGCTGCCCGAGCACGCGCACATGATTCCGCCCGGCTACGACGACACCCGCTTTTTTCCCGTGAGCGCCCCGTCGCGCCAGGCCATCCGCCAGCGCCTCGGTTTCGAGGGGCGCGTTGTGCTCGCCCTTGGCCGGCTCGCCCAGAACAAAGGCTACGACCTGCTGGTCGAGGCGTTCGCGCTGGTCGCGCAGCGCATTCCCGACGCCATCCTCCATCTCGCCATTGGCGGGACGCAGCTCAACGCCAAGGAGCAAAAACTACTGGATGAACTTCACGCCCTCGTCGCCCAACGCGGGCTTAACGACAAGGTGAAATTCGGCGGCTATGTGGCCGATGCCGACCTCGCCGACTACTATCGGGCCGCCGATGTCTTCGTGCTCAGCAGCCGTTACGAGCCGTTTGGCATGACCGCCATCGAGGCCATGGCTTGCGGCACGCCGACGGTGATCACCACGCACGGCGGCCTTTACCGCGCTGTCACCTATGGCCGCCACGCCATTTACGCCGATGCGTTCGACCGCGAAGACCTCGGCATTTCCATCGTGCACGTGCTCAAGCATGGGCGGCTCTGGGTGCGGCTGTCGCGCATGGGCGCGCACAAGGCCCGCAGCCTGTTCACCTGGACCGGCATCGCGCAACAACTCATCAGCCTGGTCGAGGACCGGGCCGCCGCCCTCGCCTTTACCGACACCGAATGGGACGAACCGTGGAACGATGGCGATTAGAGCATTTTAACCACTGATGCACACTGATGGTCACTGATCCGGAAAAAACGGATAAAACATGGCTGAGAGCACCCCCATCCGCCTCTTCAGTCCCGACCTCGACGGCACGCTCGTCGGCAACCCCGAGGCCTCACGACGATTCCGCACCGCGTGGGAAAGAATCCCCGTGCGCCGGCGCCCGTTGCTTGTTTACAATAGCGGCCGGCTGGTCGATGACATGCGCCGCCTGGTCATCGACGACGTGCTGCCCGTGCCGGATTACTACATCGGCGGCGTCGGCACCCAGGTCTACGACGAGCGTCGCGAACGCATGCTCGAGGAGTTTTACCGGCATCTGGCCGGCCACTGGGATCTCAATCGCGTGCAGGAAATCGTCAGCTCCTTTCCCGGCATCCGTCCCCAGCCGGCCGAGTTTCAGCATGCGTTCAAGTCGAGCTGGTTTCTCGACCAGGCCACACCCGAGGTGATTCGCACGATCGAACAGCGCCTCGCCGAGAGCGACCTGAAGGTGAAGGTCGTTTATTCCAGCAGCCGCGATCTCGACATCCTGCCGGCCAACGCCACCAAGGGCGGCGCGGTGCAGTGGCTGTGCGCCTATCTCAAAATTTCCCTCGACCAGGTGCTCGTCGCCGGCGACACCGGCAACGACAGCAGCCTGTTCCATCTGCCCGGCGTGCGCGGCATCATCGTCGAAAACGCCCAGCCCGAGCTGCTTGAGGCCACGGTCGACATCCCGACGTACACTTCGCGGTATGTCATGGCCGACGGCGTCCTCGACGGCCTGCGGCATTTCGGCGTCATCACGCGCCCGCCGGGCGCGGGCCAGGACGAAATCACCGGGGAGGACATGGAGCCGAGCTTCCGCATGCTTTTCACCGGCACGCAGCAGGGTCCCCTCACCGAGGACGAGAAAAAATTCGTCGGCCTCGCCTACGAGAAGGCCCTGGTCGCGTTGAAAAGAAACATCACCCCGCTGGGCTTTTCCGCCTGCTCGCTCGACGACAATATCGTTACCGGGACCGACGCGAATTATCGCAGCGTGTGGGGGCGCGATGGCGCCTTTACCGTCATCGCCACGCTCGAACTCGACGATCCCGATGTGCGCACCGCCCAGCGCCGCACGCTCGACACGCTCCTTAGCGCCACCTCGCCCACCGGCCAGATCCCCGCCAACATCCGCATCGACGACGGCGTGCCCGACTACGCCGGCGTCGGAAACATCTGTTCGATCGACAGCGGCCTCTGGGTCATCATCGCGTTCTACGATTACATCGCCAAGACCAACGACCTTGATTTCTTGCGCCACCACCGCACGCGCCTGCAGACCGCCATGAACTGGCTGAGCGCGCACGACAGCAACAACGACGGCCTGCTCGAAATTCCCGAAGCGGGCGATTGGACCGATCTCTTCGGCCGCAGCTATAACATTCTTTACGACGAGGTGCTTTGGTTCCGCACCAACGTCTGCTATGGCCGCCTGCTCGAGTTTCAGGGCGAATTCGCGCGGGCCGCCGATTACCTGCGCTGGTCGCAGAGCATCCGCGGCCGCGTGCTCACCACTTTCTGGCCCACCACCCTGCCCCTCACCGGCGATGCGCGGCCCTATCGTTTCGCCGACCGCCAGTTCGACCTCGGCGACACGCAGTACTTGCTCGCGGAGATCACGCCGTTCTCGTTCAACTGGCGCTGCGATGTGCTCGGCAACCTCCTCGCCTTTCTCGTCAACCTGCTCGACCTTACGCGTGCGCGCACCGCCTTGCGCTTCATGTGGGGTGTCGGCGTGAACAATCCCTGGCCCGTCGCCAACCTCTATCCCGTCGTGCAGGCCGGCGACCCCGACTGGCGCACCTACTACACCGTCAACCTGCTCAACTTGCCCCATCATTACCACAACGGCGGCATCTGGCCCTTCATCGGCGGCTTGTGGGTGCAATGCATCCACCGCCTCGGTTTCCATGAAATCGCCAGCCGCGAGCTCGTACGCCTCGCGCAGCTCAACCAGCTAGGCCGCGACCAGGAATGGGAGTTCAACGAGTGGTCCCACGGCGTCACCGGCCGGCCGATGGGCAAGGCCTTCCAGGCCTGGTCGGCCGCTTCCTTCATCCGGGCTTGCCATGAGCTCGGCGTCGACCCCAAGCATGGGCAGACTCAATAGCACCCCCGATTCAGGTCGACCCACGCGTATCGCAAAAATGATTTGCCTTTCCGATCGCTGCGAAAAATCTCGTTTGTAACACAATACGTTACAAACAAAGCAATGAGCTTCTTCGTTTGTAATATAATGCGTTACAAATTAATTTGAAGACGTGCCCGCGTAAAAACGCCGGCTGGATTCTTCCAACCTGCCAACGATATGCCGGTCTAAACAGAAATTTCCAACCACCTGCCAACATGAACGCGCCCCGCCCCCTCGCCCTTTGCTTCGGTGAAATCCTCTGGGATTTTCTGCCCGACGGGTTGTTTCTCGGCGGCGCGTCGCTTAACGCCGCGTATCACCTGCACCATCACGGCGTGGACGCGCGGGTCGTTTCCGCCGTCGGCCGCGACGTGTTGGGCGATGAGTTGTTCCGGCGTTGCAAAAACTGGGGCCTCTCCACCGACGGCATTGCGCAACTCGACAATGTGCCCACCGGCCACGTGCGCGTGGCCATCGGCGGCAATGGCGACGCCCGCTTCGACATCGTCACCCACGTCGCGTGGGACAAAATTCCTGCGACCGCCGCCACCCTTCGCACAGCCGCTGAAGCCGGCGCGTTTGTTTATGGTTCGCTCGCGGAACGCTCCGCCTCCAACCGCGCCACGCTCGACCGCCTGCTCGCCGCGCTGCCCGAACGCGCGCTGCGCGTGTTCGACGCCAATTTGCGCCCGCCGCATGACGATCTCGAACTTGTCCGCGAACTCGCGCGCAAGGCGACCGCATGGAAGGTGAATGCCGCCGAAGCCGCGCGCCTCGCCGCGAATGAAGCGGAAACGCCCGGCCGCGAAGAAATCCACGCCCGGCTCCTGGCAAAAATGAGCGGGTGCGGACTGGTCGTGGTCACGGCCGGCGCCCGCGGTGCGGGCCTGCTGCGCGACGGCCGGTGGCTTTGGGAGCCGGGCCGGCCCCTTCCGGTGGCCGACACCGTCGGCGCAGGCGACGCCTTCGTCGCTTCGCTGGTGGCCAACCTGCTGCACGGCAAAATGCCGGATGCCGAAATTCTTTTCCGGGCCTGCCGCCTCGGTGAATGGGTCGCGTCGCAACGCGGAGCCACGCCCAGTTACACTGCCCAACCCAACCCGGTTGCTTGCTGATCGATCGCAAGCCCGCACCGCAGCCGGATGTAGCAGCGTGTCCCCAAGCTTGCCACGGTTGATAATGTGGCAACAAGCTCCTTCAAACTGGATGCGCAGTTTTCTCGCCATCGCTCCAGCTTAACAGCAAATCTCAACCGCCAATTCACTAATTTACATGATTAAAAAAGTAGAGGCCCGACCCCACTGCTGTCCAGATCCGACCCCACTGCTGTCCGATGTCGGACTTGTTTCTTAAGGGAAGGCGGCCCGGTCAGAGTCACCAGGCGGACACGATTCTCCTCTTGACCTTGAATTTACGTGAAACATAATTGTTCACAATGAAAACAGCCTCAGTTCGAGAAATTCGCCTCGCTTTTCCCTCCGTGCTTAAAGCAATAAAGGACGGGGAAAGCGTTGCCATTACGTCTCGGCGAAAGATTGTCGCCACCCTCTGCCCCCCGCCGCGATCGCCAGCCAAGCAGCGTCCCTGGGCCGATGTCGATCGCTGGCTGGCATCACAGCCAAAGCGGACGCTTAACATGGCGGCAATATTGTCGGACGATCGCAATGACCTACGCTGACGCTTCTTTTTTGGTGTCGCTCTGCCTGAGTGATAGCAACTCGACCGCCGCTGTGGCATTTGTGAAAAGCCGCCGTCAGCCGCTGGCCCTTACTGTGCTTCAGCGGCACGAACTGCGTAACGCCATTCGTTTGGCGGTCTTCAGGACAAGGAACACCCATTCGCCAGTCACCGATGCCGACGCACGGGCGGCTCTCGCCCGCATGGATGCAAATATCGCCTCTGGTAGTTTGGTGGAACATCCCTTGCCTTGGAGCGAGACGATGGCCGAAGCTGAACGCCTCGGCGGTGCACATACGATGACCCTTGGCGTCCGCGGGATGGATTTACTGAACGTGGCTGCGGCTGTCGCGACGAAATCCCGGACTTTTGTGACGTTCGATTCGCGTCAACGCGCGATCGCTCAAGCCGCAGGTCTCAAAGTGTTTCCCTGACACGGCTATCGTGCCGGCGGCATCCGCCGCCGTGATCGAGCTATCTGTGGAATAAGGTGGAGCGCGTTGTCCCCTGTTTGGGCCGGAGACAAGGGTAACAGGTGTTCGGGGACATAGGTAACACATGGGCATAGGTTAAGAAGACGCAGAATTGTGGGGTTGAGCGTAGATGCTGCGAGCCGTGTGTTTGGGTTGAGGTGAACCACGCAGGTCGAGTTTTCCGAGCCGATGGTGGGAGAAGAATACCTCCCACTGCCCATCGGCCTGCGCGCTCGGGCGCAGGCCGACGGGCAGTTTTCCAAACGCTCGACCGACATACCAGGTTTGTCCGCCAAAGGTGAGCACCCCGCTGCTGCGCACAGTGTGCACAGCCAGGTCGGTGGCATACTCGAGAGGTGGCAGGGTGCTTGGCAGGCTGCGCGGACTGGGCCGGTAGCGTGAGACTGGCGTCGCCCCTTGGAGGGCATCGTGCGGTCGTTCGCAATTGTAGCAGTCGCGGAAGCGGGGAAAGAGCGCAGCGCAATGCGCCAGATCGCGCCACGTGTGCTGGCTGATCAGTTCGGCCAGCAGCGTACGATGGAATCGTTCGTCCTTGCCTTGGGTTTGTGGATGATACGGCCGGCCGTGAATGATGCGCACACCCAACCGCAAGAGCCACACGGTCAGACTGGTGTAAGGGCTGGTCGGGTCGCCACAGCCCCAGGGCGGTGCGTTGTCGCAGAGGATTTGTTCCGGCAGGCCGTATTGGCCGAACGCATGTGCGAGAACCGTCTTCACCGTCTGGCCGGTCTGATCGGCCTGAGGCGAAAGCACCACGTTGAACCGACTGTGATCGTCGAGCACAGTCAAGGGATGGCACCGGCTCCCGGCCTGGGTCGGGAAGTGTCCCTTGAAGTCCATCTGCCAAAGATCGTTGGGCGCCGTCCGTTCGAAGCGTTGCCAGGGCGTGGGCGCTACTCCCGATGAAAGCAGCTGTGCCCGGCGCACGATCTGGGTGCAGGTGCTCGCTGCTGGCACTTGTGCCACCGCCAGATCCTGCAAACGTCGCCGGAGCTTGCGCCCTCCCCACGCTGGGTGCTCGCGCCGCAAGGCCACGACCTTTGCTGCGAGGTCTTCGCTGCAACTCCTCGGCGAACGTTTGGGTCGGCGTGATTGGTTGACCAACGCGGCGGCACCTCCCGTCAAATAACGCGCACGCCATTTGTAGCCAGTCTTCGGGCTGATTCCAAACCGTCGACAAAGCTGGCGGAAGTTGATGCCAGCTTGGCTGGCTAAAACGACAAACTCGAATCGTTGTGACATGGGTGTAGAGGTAATCCAGGGCATCCCCCTGTGTTACC
>DATMNP010000133.1:0-5461 GCA_035568935.1 Opitutaceae bacterium
TGCCCGCGTTGGTCCGCCAAAAACGATGCCTCGTCCGCCATGCCCGGCCACGGCGCATCTGCCTCGGGGTGGAGCGCGTCGTCCCTGACGTGCTCCACCATCGGCTCAGCTCGCACCACCGCCACATTATCTTCCACTGACTCGGCAGATAATTCCTCTGGCCTCTGACCTCTGGCCTCTGGCCTCTCCGCGCCTCGCGCGGTCATCCGCGCCTCAAGCGCCGCCATCAGGTCTTTTTTTTTTCGCTGCCTTCGCCCGCGGCCAGCGGGGCTTCCTCCGCCAGGGCCGCCAACTCCTTGATCAGGCTGTCGATGGCCCGGGCGCGGCTCGCCTCGACAGCCTTGAGCAGCGCGACTTCAAAATTGATTTTTTCCGCCAGGCCCAGCTTCACGCCGCCCTCGCCTTCGCGCAGCGCGTCGAGCATGCGCGTAATCTGCTCGGTGGTGAGATCGGTGGCACCCAGTTGGTCGCTGGCCCCGCCCTTGGCGATCGAGTCGAGCAGCGCCACGCGCACCACCGCCTGCACATCGACCAGCAGCCGCACGAGGTCGCGTCCGTTGGCGTCGCAGTCGTCGACGATCTCGATGATTTTTTTGTGGTCGCCCGCGGCCAGCGCCCCGGCCAGCGCGGCGATTTTTTCCTCCGCCACCAGGCCGTACACGTCGAGCACGTCGGCCTCGGCGATCTCGCTGCCGCAGAAGGAAATCATCTGGTCGAAAATCGACTGGGCGTCGCGCATGCCGCCGTCGGCCAACCGCGCGATGCAGGCCAGCGCGGGCGCGGTGACCTTGATCTTTTCCGCCGCAGCGATTTTTTCCAGCCGCTCGACGATGAGCCCGGCCGGGATGGGCTTCAAGTCGAAGCGCTGGCAGCGCGACAGGATCGTCGGCAGCACCTTTTGCGGGTCGGTCGTGGCAAAGACGAACTTCACGTGCGCCGGCGGCTCCTCAAGGATCTTGAGCAGCGCGTTGAACGCCGCAGTCGAGAGCATGTGCACCTCGTCGATGATGTAGACCTTGAACTTCCCCTGCGCCGGGGCGTAGCGCGCGGTGTCGCGCAACTCGCGCACCTGCTCGACGCCGTTGTTCGACGCACCGTCGATTTCAATCACGTCGAGAAACGTGCCATCGGCGATGGACTGGCAAAGGGGGTCGTTGGGGTCGAAATCCGCCTTCGGACCGCCGGTGCAGTTGAGCGCCTTGGCGAAGATGCGCGCCATGCTCGTCTTGCCGGTGCCGCGCGGCCCGACAAACAGGTAGGCGTGGGCGATGCGGCCGCGCGCGATGGCGTTCTTCAGCGTGCGCACCACGTGGTCCTGGCCGACGACGTCGTCAAACGTCTGGGGCCGCCACTTGCGTGCGATGACTTGGTAGGTGGAAGACAAGGGTGGTTGAAAGTTGAAAGGGGAAAGTTGAAAGACGGCCAGCGCGAAGTCTTCGCCGTGCAACTAAAAATTCCAATCCCCATGTTTCCGCGCCAAGCGCGGAAACATAAGTGGCCAGGCATTCCACGGCACTGGGAGGACGTCGTTGCCGTTGCTGCCTTCCGGCCCTGGCGGAGTTCACGCGCCTGCCCATGCATGGCGCCTGGCCAAGGCGAAAAGTGGGCGATTCGGAGCAAGGTTCAACTTATATTTTATCGCCCTCACGTCGCGCGACTAACTTGTAGGTCGGGGTTTTATCCCCGACGTGTCGGGCGTAAAGCCCGACCTACAATTTCTGACGCTGACTCGCGCGACGAAAAGCGCTATTTACGCTTTTGGGTTCAATACCGCCTCCGCGCGCGCGACGATACCCTCGACTGACCAGAGGCGGCCGAGGCCTTCGTAGCCGCAGGCGAGCATGCCTTCCTCGGGACCGATGAATTCGTGACCGCGGGCCTTGAGCGTGGAGACGTTGGCAACGGTCGCGGGATGTTCCCACATTTTGCCGTTCATCGCCGGGGCCAGCAGCACTGGCGCACGGCAGACGAGGTAGAGCGAACTCAAGAAATCCGGGGCGAGGCCGTGAGCGAACTGCGCCAGCACGTCGGCCGTGACGGGCGCGACGAGGAGCAGGTCGGCCTTGTCGGCGAGCTCGACATGGCCGGGTTGCCAGCCACCGCCGCTGCCTTCGGTCCAGAGATCGGCCGCCACGGGATGGCGCGCCAACGTTTGCAGCGTGAGCGGCGTGATAAATTTTTGCGCGCCAGCCGTCAGCACGGGAAAGACCTCCGCGCCTTTCTTGCGCAACTGGCTGGTAAGATCGGCGGCTTTGTAGGCGGCGATGGAGCCGGTAACACCGAGGATGATCGTCTTGCCGTGGAGCGGTTGATCCATGTCTTCACAAAAGCCCGATCGCGGGCAAGTCGCAAGCGCCTAGTGCTCGGCGCAACCACCGCGCATTTGAGATTTGAAACCTCAGATTTGAGATATCCGGCGCACCTGGGCTAGTGCGCCGGAGCGGGTTGCGTCTGGGTGGTCACCGAGGCAGGTGCAAGCTGTGACGGTGTAGCCGCACCCACCGATGGCACTGGCTGTGCATTAGGAGCAGCCTGAGCGGCCTCATCGTTACGACGTTGTTCGAGGAAGTGGTGGACCGCTTCGCGCTGTTCCTGCAGTTTGGCGCGCTGCTCGTCCTTGAGCTTGCCGAGTTTATCGCGCTGGTCAGGCGTCAGGATTTTGTCGATATCATCCTGCATGCGATCGAGGGCAAAGTCCGCCTCGCGGTGCAGAACGCGCAGGGTGTCGGCGCTCTCAAGGAGAGTTTTATTGGCTGCCTTGCGCTGGTCGCGCGTGAGGTCGAGCTGATTAAGCATCTGCCTCATCACCATGGGGACAATCGGCGGGACACCAACCTGCTGCTGGTTGTTTTTTTGCCGCCACGCATGGTTATTTTTTACCCAGCGCGCCGTGAAAAGCCCGCCGGTCATAATCCCGGCGACAAAGATGGCGAAAAAAACCAAACCGACTAATAATGAGCGGCCCATGTTTTCAGGAGAGGTTGACAATTTCGTTTACGATTTCGTTCGAGGCGGAATCGTCATCCGAATTCGAAAAGAGCGAGGAAATGGCGGAGTAGTTGGCGGCGACGCTGACGAGCGCGAGGAGTGCCGCGAAACCAAGTGCGCGCCACGAGAAACGGGCGAAGATCGCGGAAAACGGTTGTTCCACCCGGGCAAAGGCATGCGCAGCCACACGCGTGGCAAAGCCGGCGGGAGCGGCGGTGTCGCGCTCGTCGCGGACCTGGCGGGCGGCAGCGGCCAAGCGCTGCCAGCGGGGATCGGGCGGGTTCATGATTTCTCCATTCGTTTGAGTTCTTCGAAAAGTTTTTTCAATTTTCGGCGCGCGCGAAAAGCACGGACTTTGACCAGCGACTGCTTCCAGCCCGTGGTCTCGCTGATTTCGGCAATGGATTTTTGCTCGAGGTCGAGCAGCTGGACAACCAGCCGGTCTTCGGGTTTGAGCTGATCCAACAGCTTGTGCACCAGTTCGCTGGCGGCAAGCGCGGCACCCGGCGCGACATCGTGCTCGCTGGTGAGGACGCTATCGAGCACCCCGGCCTCGCTCTCCGAAAGGTCGGCCCAGCGAAACTCGGGGCGGCGCTTTTGCGCGCGCAACTGGTCGATGCAGGTCGTCACCGCGATGCGCGAGACCCAGTGGGTGAAGGGGACGCTGCCTTGATACTGGTTGATGCGGGTAAACATTTTTAAAAAAATTTCCTGCGACAAATCTTCCTCGGCCACGCGCCGTGGGAGATGCGCGCGCACGATGCGGATGACAAGCGGGTGCAGATGCTCGACCAGTTCGCGTGCAGCTGCTTGATCGCGTCGGTGCACGCGTTCGAGGCAACCTGCCAGGTCGAACGTCTCATCAGGCATATGGTGATGGAGACAACGTCATACACATCAGGCAAGACGAGCTTGGCGGGTGTCCGGTTACAACTTGGGTTCGTTTTTTCGACCTCCAGGCCCCCGAGGAAGCCCTTGACACACCCTGACCGGCGGGATTTTCTTCGGGGCTGTAAATGTCACGGTTTTTCCAGGCGCTTCGACTTATTTAGCCGCACGATCCATGAAAGGGCTGCGTAGCAGCCGATCGTGCGCCCGCCTGGTGGATTGTCCGCCGCCCCGGTCGCGGCTGTTGCGCGCCTGATTTTTTGTCACTACACCCTTTTTCGCTGATTTCCATGCAAGCTCCACCTGTCACCAAATACGGCCCATTTCCGCCCGTCCCATTGCCCAACCGGCAGTGGCCCAACTGCACGCTCACCCACCCGCCCATCTGGTGCAGCGTCGACCTGCGCGATGGCAACCAGGCCCTCGCCCAGCCCATGAGCGTCGAGGAGAAGCTCGAATTCTTCGAGCTGCTCGTGAAGATCGGCTTCAAGGAAATCGAGGTCGGCTTCCCGTCGGCGTCGCAGATCGAGTTTGATTTCACCCGCCGCCTCATCGAGGAAAAACGCATTCCCGACGATGTCGCCATCCAGGTCCTCTGCCAGTGCCGCGAAGACCTGGTCGCGCGCTCGCTCGAGTCGCTCCGCGGCGCGAAGAACGCCATCTTCCATCTCTACAACTCCACCTCGCCCGCGCAGCGCCGCTACGTCTTCAACGCGGACCAGCCGGCCATTGTTGAAATCGCCACGCGCGCCGTCGCCCAGCTCAAGCGCGACAGCCAGCCGCTCATCGCCACCGGCACGAAGCTGCGCCTCGAATACTCGCCCGAGAGCTTCACCAGCACCGAACTCGGGTTCGCGCTCGAAATCTGCGAAGCCGTGACCGACACCTGGCAGCCGACCGCCCAGGACAAAATCATCCTCAACCTCCCCGCCACCGTTGAGTACGCCACGCCCAACGTCCATGCCGACCAGATCGAATGGATGTGCACGCACCTCACGCGCCGCGATGCCACCATCGTTTCCCTGCACACGCACAACGACCGGGGCACCGGTATCGCCGCGACCGAACTCGCGTTGCTCGCCGGCGCCGACCGCGTCGAGGGCACGCTCTTCGGCAACGGCGAGCGCACCGGCAACCTCGACCTCGTCACCGTCGCGCTGAACCTCTACACGCACGGCATCCACCCCGGCCTCGACTTCAGCGACATCAACGGCATCCGTGAAGTTTACGAGCGCTGCACACGCCTCGACGTACCCCCGCGCCATCCCTACGCGGGCGAGCTCGTCTTCACCGCGTTCAGCGGCTCGCACCAGGACGCCATCAAGAAATCCTGGGCCGCGCAAAAACCCGGCGCACCATGGGATGTGCTCTACATTCCCATCGACCCGGCCGACATCGGCCGCAGCTACAAAGCCATCATCCGCATCAACTCGCAGTCCGGCAAGGGCGGCGTCGCCTACGTGCTCGAGCACGAATTCGGCTTCCAGTTGCCGAAGCTCATGCACAAGGAAATCGGCAAAATCATCAATCACGTCGCCGACGCCGAGGGCACCGAGCTCACGCCGCAGAAAATCCACGATATTTT
>DATMNP010000134.1:0-5276 GCA_035568935.1 Opitutaceae bacterium
GTAAGGGCTACGCTGTAGCCGGTCATTAAGATGACAGGCATTTCGGGCCGGATCTGCCGGAGCTGATTCGCGAGAACAATGCCGGACATCCCGGGCATGGACTGATCTGTCAGCACAAGGGCAAAGCGCTGCGGAGCGGCGCGAACCATGGCGAGCGCAGCCGCGGGCTGCGTCGTAATCTCCACCTTGTAGCCCAGCGCGAACAGGGTTTTTTGGCCCAATTGGGCGAGCAGGTCCTCGTCATCGACCACCAGTATCCGCTCGCCCTCGCCGCGTGGCACAGGTCCTTCATCGGCCGACGCTACAGCCAGCGCCACGCCGGCATACGCAGGAAAATAAAGATGAAAGATCGAACCCTCCCCAGGCTGGCTGTAAACCGTGACGGCCCCATCGTGGCTGTCCATGATACCGTGCACCACCGCCAGGCCCAACCCCGTGCCTTCGCCGGGCAGCTTCGTCGTGAAGAACGGCTCGAAAATCCGCCGCAGCGTCGCTGGATCCATGCCTTTTCCGGTATCGCTGACGGAAATGCGCGCATAAAGGCCCGGCCGCAGCCGGGGTTGCGTGGCCGCATGAGCCGCATCGACCACACACCGCTCCAGGTTCACTTGCAGCCGGCCGGAGAAGTCCTCCTTCATCGCATGCCACGCATTGATCCCGAGATTCATCAGGATTTGGTGGATTTGGCCTGCGTTGGCGAGCACAGCGGGCGCGTCCGTTGCGACCGACGTGTCGAACGCAATGCCCGCGGGGATGGTCGCACGCAGCAGCTCGATGCTTTCGGCCATGATCGGCCGCAGGTCGATCGGCAGCCGCTCTTCCGGCTGCTGGCGGCTGAAGGTGAGAATTTGCCGCACGAGAGCGGTGGCGCGATTCGCCGACTTTAGCACGGCGCCGAGGTGCCCGCGCACATCGGGATTTTCCTTCAGCATCAACTGGGCGAGCTGGGTGTAGCCCACAATCGCGGACAGGATGTTGTTGAAATCGTGCGCGATGCCGCCGGAGAACTGGCCGAGCGCCTCCATTTTTTGTGCCTGCAGGTATTGCACGTCGCGCCGCTTGCGCTCGGTGATGTCGCGGGCGATCACCTGCACTTCCTGGTGATCGCGAAAATCAAACGCGATGGAGGCCACCTCGACATCCACGGAGATTCCGTCGAGCCGGATGAATTTCATCTCAGAAGACGGCATGGGCTCGTCATTGAGGATTTTCTGCTGCCGCTCGCGCACAAGGTCGCGGTGGTCGGGATGGACTGTCTCCAGGGCCGGCCGGCCGAGCAATTGCGCCGGGTCGGTTGCCCCCATCAGCCGGTAGAACGCCTCGTTGACGAAGGTGATGAGGCCATCGACATGCACGCAGTGAGCGTCGGGGGAAAACATGAGCATCTTGTGATACCGTTCCTGGCTCTCGCGCAGCGTCGTCTGCACTTCCAGCAGCCGGCGGTAACGGTTCAGGCGCGTGACGCTGCGCACGCGGGCGCGCAGTTCGGCGCGGTTGAAGGGATTGGTAACGAAGTCGTCGGCGCCGGCCTCGAGGCCGGCCAGCCGTGAGGCCTGGTCATCGAGCGCGGTGACAATGATCACCGGCACCTCGGCGAGCCGTGGGTCGGCACGCAGCCGGCGGCAGACTTCATAACCGTCCATGCCGGGCATGAGCACGTCGAGCAGCACGAGGTCGGGAGGCGCCTCGGCCGCCAGCCGCAATGCCGTGGCTCCGTCCGCCGCCTCGATGAGTCGGTAGTCTTCCGCGTGGAGGAGCTCACAGAGCGTCTCACGATTGGCAACCATGTCGTCAACCACGAGAATGGTGGCTGGTTGGTTCATGGGAAGAGAGAGGGATTACCGTGCCCGTTTTCCTGGTTGGACAGCCGCTGCGTCACCAACTCCGCCAGCGCCTTCAAGTTCACCGGCTTGCTCATGTATTCCGTCGCCCCCGCCGCGAGGCAGCGATCGCGATCGCCCGGCATGGCCAGCGCCGTGAGCGCCACGATGGGAATAGCTTTTATCGCTGCGTCCGCGCGGATTTCCCGGATGGCCGTCAGGCCGTCCATCACCGGCATCTGGATATCCATCAGGATCAGCGCGGGGCGCAACTCGCGCGCGAGCTTCACCGCAACAGCGCCGTTGATCGCGTAGCGCATCGTATAACCTTTGTCCTCGAAATAGCCGCCGATGGTCTGGACGTTGGCCTCGTTGTCCTCGGCGAGCAGGATGGTGGGACCGGTCGGGGCGGACGGAGCGCCGTTGGGCGGGACGAATGGGGACAGTGGCACCACTTCGCGCTGGAGAAAATCGGCCAGCTGTGCGCGGGTGGCCGGCTTGGTGAAGTGCGCCACCGCCCCGGACACACGGGATATTTGCGGCAATGTCACAATAAAGCGGCTGCCTTCGCCCAGTTTGCTCTCGAGCGCCACGTTCCCGCCGTGCAACTCCACCAGCTTCGCCACCATCGCCAGGCCCAGACCCGTGCCCTCCTGGGCGCGGGTGAGGCCCGAATCGATCTGCGTAAAGGCGCGAAACAGCTTTTGTTCGTTCTCCGGCGTGATGCCGATGCCGGTGTCCCACACCGTGAACCGCACCACATGCCCGCCTTTCGGCGCGGCCACCGTCAGCCCGATGCGTCCGCCCTCCGGCGTGAACTTCACGGCGTTGGTGAGCAGGTTGACGAGGATCTGTTTGAGGCGTTTCGGATCGGCCGAGAATTTTTCCAAACGCCCGTCATACTCGAAAGCGACGTCAATGTGTTTTTGCATCGCCTGCGTCCGCACAAACACCAGGCAGCTCTCACAGAACTCCTTTACCTTCACCGTATCCGGGTTCAGCTCCAGCTTGCCGGACTCGATTTTGGACAGGTCGAGGATGTCGTTGATGAGGGTGAGCAGGTGCGCGCCGCTCGTCGAGATGGTGGTGATGGACTTGACCTGGCGCGGGGTGAGCGAGCCGGAGACTTGTTCAAGGAGCGCTTCGCTCAAGCCGAGGATGGCGTTGAGCGGCGTGCGCAGCTCGTGGCTCATGTTGGCGAGGAATTCGTCCTTGAGCCGGCCGGTCTGGTCCAACTCGGCATTGGCGCGGCGCAATCCATCGTGCGCCTGGCGCAGGGCGACCTCCGCGGCCTTCTTCTCCGTCACATCGCGCGCGGCCGCGAACACGCCCTGCAGCTTGCGTTCCCGGTCGTAAAAAGTGGTCGCATTGTAAGACACGAGGGTTTCCTTGCCGTCCCGGGCCCGGGCGGTGAGTTCGTAGTCGGTGACTTTCCGCTCGTTTAACACCAGCTTGATGCCCGCTTTGGCCCGTTCCGGATCGGTGAAGCAGTTCTTGAACGGCGCGCCGATCAGCTCGTCGCGCGTGCAGCCGGTAAGCGTTTCCATCTGCTTGTTGACATCCGTGATGATGCCGAGCGGATCGGTGGTCATCAACGCATCGATATTCGATTCGATGAGCGAGCGGGTGTAGAACTGCTGGTCGCGCAACCGCTGGTCGAGCTTCAGCCGTTCCTCCTCGACTTCCCGGCGCGCGGTGTTGTCGGTGCCGATCAGCAGATAACCGATGATGATCTCCTGCACGTCGCGCAGCGCCGTGACAGAGACAACGGCAGGAAAGCGGCTGCCATCCTTGCGGATGTAGGTCAGCTCGTAGATGTCTTCGATCCCCCGCGAGGCCTTGAAGACCAGGGCCTCAAAGCCCGGGGCAATGGTGGTGGCCAGTTCGGCGCTCAGCGCTTTGGCGCGCGCGATCACCTCCTGCGGGTCGGAGATGTCGGCCGGGGTGATTTTGTTCAACACATCCACCGCCGCGTAACCGAGCATGCGTTCGGCGCCGACATTGAAAATCTGGATGACGCCCTTTGCATCCGTGGCGATGCTTGAAAAATTGGCGCTGTTGAGAATGGCATTTTGCAACGCCCCGGCTTTGAGCACCGCTTCTTTACCTTCGGCTTCAGTGAAGACCTCCACCGCGCCGGCAGGAAGCCGTTTGTTTTTTCTGGGGGATGGCGTAATAATATTCACTGGTTTCATGGTGGAAGCGCGGACAACACGAGGGTATCCTCGGCGGCAGGGTTGCTCTATGGAGTGTTACCCTACCTCCGTCCGCGGTTCAGAGTTCAAAGTTCGGCGTTGGACGTTGGGTGTTCGAAGTTGGGCGTTGGATGTTCAAGGTCGAGCAGGGTAACGCCCCATATCGGCAGGGGCGCGGGGGGCGTAATCTCCACCTCCAAGTTATGAAAAACAAAAATCTATTAGCCCTGTCCCTGTTCATCGCGGGCCCCATCGCCCTCTTCGCCTCATCTGACACCGATCGCAAGATCGAGGATGCCGCCAAGGCGTCCTATAACTATCGCACCGTCCTTGAAGACCACGTCAAGGTGAGCGCAACCGACGGCGTCGTCACGCTTACCGGCACCGTGCAGGACAAGGACGACAAGGATCTCGCGGCCGACACCGTGGAAAATCTTCCCGGCGTGCTCAGCGTGGACAACCAGGTCAAGGTCGAGTCGACGTATCCCGCGCATTCCGATGCCTGGATGGCCTTCAAAATTCGCGGCACGCTCCTGGTGAAAGCCAACGTCAGTGCGATCGACACGAAGGTCGTGGTCAAAGACGGCATCGTCACCCTTTCGGGCACGACACAAAATGCCGCGCAAAAAGACCTGACCGAGGCTTACGCCAAGGATATCGATGGCGTGAAGTCGGTGACGAATGACCTCGTGGTCACTCCGCCCCCGGCCGATCAGCAAACCGTCAGCGAGAAGATCGACGACGCGTCCATCACCAGCCAGGTGAAATACGCCCTGCTCAGCCACAAGTCCACCAGCGCGATCGAGACCCATGTCACCACCACCGATGGCGTGGTCCATGTCACCGGCGAAGCCGATTCCGATGCCGAGAAATCCCTCGTCTCCAAGCTCGCCCAGGATGTCCGCGGCACCAAATCCGTGACCAACGACATGACCGTGAAAAGCTGAGCCCCCCCACTGGCCGCGCCAGGCGGCAGTTTTATCGAACTCATGCGGTCAACTTTGGTTGGCCGCATGGTTTCTCGCCAGGGCAAAAAAACCGATTTCAACCATCCAACCTTCGATCTGATGAAGAACATCCTCCCCTTCGTGCCGGCCGCCACCACTCCTTCCAACTCGGGCCCCAGCCTCTATTCCGATCACATGCTCGCCGAATTGCTGGCCTTGCAGGAAGGGATGATCGCGCGGCTTCGCCTCGAACGCCTGAGGGTCGCCGCCACCGCCGACTTTCTCACCAATCTGATCGATCATTTTCTCAATGG
>DATMNP010000135.1:0-7325 GCA_035568935.1 Opitutaceae bacterium
ACGGTCATGACGAGCGGATAGAGCATGCCCGTGATAACGGTCCACATCAGCGTCTGCAGGATGGATTGAAATGTGAGTTTAAACATTGGATTGCCTTTCTTGGTTGCTTACGGAGCCAGGTGGATGGCCACCATCAACAGATCGATGAGTTTGATGAAAATGAACGGCACGATGATGCCGCCGATGCCGTAAATGAGCATGTTCTTGCGCAGGATCACCGCCGCGCCGAGCGGCTGGTACTTCACGCCTTTCAAGGCCAGCGGAATCAGCGCGACGATGATTAGGGCGTTGAAAATGACCGCGCTCAGGATCGCGCTCTGCGGGGAGTGCAGGTACATGAGGTTGTACTTTTCGAGGGGTCCATGGCCGCCCAGGCTGGTCGCGTAGAGCAAGCCGAACATCGCCGGAAGGATGGCGAAATATTTCGCCACGTCGTTGGCGATGCTGAAGGTCGTCAGCGCGCCGCGCGTCATCAGCAGTTGCTTGCCGATTTCCACGACCTCGATGAGCTTCGTCGGGTTGCTGTCGAGGTCCACCATGTTGCCGGCTTCGCGGGCGGCCTGCGTGCCGGTGTTCATGGCCACGCCGACGTCGGCCTGCGCAAGCGCGGGCGCGTCGTTGGTGCCGTCGCCGATCATGGCGATGAGCTTGCCGCCTTCCTGCTCCTTGCGGATGCGCGCGAGTTTGTCCTCGGGCTTGGCCTGGGCGATGAAATCGTCCACGCCCGCCTCGGCCGCGATCGCGGCGGCGGTCAGCGGATTGTCCCCGGTGATCATGACGGTTTTGACGCCCATCTTCCGCAGTTGGGCGAAGCGCTCCTTGATCCCGCCCTTGACGATGTCCTTGAGCTGGATGACGCCGAGCATGCGCGGCCCGTCGGCCACGACCAGCGGCGTGCCGCCAGAACGGGAGATTTCATCCACTTTTTCCATGACGGCCTTGTCAAAACGGCCGCCCTGCCCCACGACCCACTCCTTGACCGATTCAGCCGCGCCTTTGCGGATGCGGCGGGTGACGCCGCCGTCGCCAAAATCCACGCCGCTCATCCGCGTCTGCGCCGTAAAAGGCACCGCGGTGGCATGCAACTCGGCGACATCGCGACCGCGCAAATTATATTTCTCTTTTGCGAGCACGACAACGGAGCGGCCCTCGGGCGTTTCATCGGCGAGCGAGGCGAGCTGCGCCGCATCGGCCAGTTCTTCGATTTTGACGCCCGGCGCGGGAATAAAATCCGTCGCCATGCGATTGCCGAGCGTGATGGTGCCCGTCTTGTCGAGCAGCAGTACGTCCACGTCGCCGGCGGCTTCCACCGCGCGGCCGCTGGTGGCAAGCACATTGCGGCGCATCAGGCGGTCGATGCCGGCAATACCAATGGCGCTCAGCAGCCCGCCGATCGTGGTCGGGATCAAGCAGACGATCAACGACAGCAGCACGGGAACCGACACCAACACCACGTCGGTTTGCCCGGCCTGGGCCTCGTTGTACTGGGCATACGGCGGCAGGGTGAAAACCACGACGATGAACAGCGCGGTCAAGCTCACCAGGACGATATTAAGCGCGATTTCGTTTGGCGTCTTCTGACGACGCGCACCTTCAATCATTCCAATCATGCGGTCGAGGAATGAATTGCCTTCCTCCGCAGTCACGCGGATCACCACCCGGTCGCTGATGACCCGGGTGCCGCCGGTCACCGCGCTGCGGTCGCCGCCGCTTTCGCGGATGACGGGGGCGGACTCGCCGGTGATGGCCGACTCATCCACCGTGGCGATGCCTTCGACAATTTCGCCGTCAGCCGGAACCAAATCGCCGGCTTCGCAGACGACTTTGTCGTCGATTTTCAATTCGCTGCTGGAGACGGAGGTTTCCTTGCCGTTCACCATCCTGCGGGCCATCGTCTTCGTGCGCATTTTGCGCAGTTCATCGGCATGGGCCTTGCCCCTGCCCTCGGCCATGGCCTCGGCGAAGTTGGCAAACAGGCAGGTGAACCACAGCCACAGGCAGATCTGCACGTTGAAGAGCGTGCACTGATGCGGCAGGAAGAGAATAACCGTAGTCCAGATCGATCCGAGATAGACCACGAACATGACGAGGTTCTTGATCTCGTCGCGCGGGTTCAGCTTCTTGAACGAGTCGAACACGGCCTGGCGGACGAGGGAGGAATAGTTGATTTCAAATTTTGTGCTCATGGTTTAAATTCCTTTTTGTTCAAAACGTGCGGCCGGCAAGCATGAGCCCATGTTCAACCAGCGGCCCGAGGCAGAGCGCCGGGAAAAAGGTGAGCGCGGCGACGATGATAATCACTCCAGTCAGAACCAGCCCGAAGGTCCACCCGTGGGTGGGCAGCGTGCCGGCCGAGGCCTCGACCGTTTTCTTGGAAGCCAGACGACCGACAATCGCGAGAGCCGCGGCAATCGGGGCGAACCGGCCGATGATGATCGCCACGCCGAGGGCAACGTCATACCAGGGGACGTTGGCGTTCAGCCCGGCGAACGCGCTGCCGTTGTTGTTGGCCGCTTCGCCAAAGGCGTAAAGGATTTCGCTAAACCCGTGCGGGCCATTGTTGCCCAGGCTGGCCGCAGCTGAAGGCACGAGCTTGGGCATGCAGGACATCGCCGCGGGAATCAGGCACGCCGCATTGGGCACAAGCACGCCAATCACCGCCCAGGTTGCGACCCAGGCGTCCAGTTTTTTGCCGAGGTACTCCGGGGTTCGCCCGATCATCAGCCCGGCGATGAAGACGGTGATCAGGATATGAAACAGCATGCAATACATGCCGCAGCCGATGCCGCCGAACAGCATTTCGCCGACCAGGATGTTCCACATGGGCATCAAGCCGGCCAGCGGCATATAACTGTCGTGCATCGAATTAACCGATCCGTTGTCGATCGCCGTGCAGGAAGTCGCCCAGAGCGTGCTGTTCATCACCCCGAACCGCTGTTCCTTTCCTTCCATCAACGGGTGGATATTATGCACCACCGGGTTGGGCTGCGACTCCGCCCACCAACAGAAGACAAAGGAAAACATATAGAGGGTCAGCATCACGGAAAATATGCACCAGGCGTGCTTCTTGTTGCCGACCAGCAGGCCGAACATGAAAACCTGCGCCATCGGGACCACGATGATGGCCAGCATTTCCCAAAAATCTGAGAGCGGTGTCGGATTTTCATAGGGATGAGCGCTATTCACGCCGTACCAACCGCCACCGTTGGTGAAAAGTTGCTTGCAGGACTCGAAGGACGCCACCGGGCCGACCGGAAGAACTTGCGTGTCCACCTTTTGATCGATCATCACGGGCTTGCCGTCGGCGCCGTTAACCCGGTTGCCTTTGTCGTCGGTCTTCTGCACCTGCGCGGTGTAGGGCTCGACGAGGCTGGCGTTCGGATAGGCCTTCCACGTCTGCGGGCAGCCCTGCCACACTAGGGGGATGGCCCAAAGGATCGAGAACGGGATGACAATGTAGAGAATGGCACGGGTCAGATCCACCCAGAAGTTGCCGATGGATTTGACCGAGGCACGCTTCAAGGCGCGCCCAACGGCCACCAGGACCGCGAGGCCGGCCGCGCCGCTGATAAACTGGTGCACCGAGAGCCCCACGGTCTGCGAGAAATAACTCATGACCCCTTCACCCGAGTAAGACTGCCAGTCGGCGTTGCAGGTGAAACTCCAGGCCGTGTTAAAGGCCAGGTGCCAGGAAAGGCCGGGCAACCCTTGGGGATTAAAAAACGGCTGGTATGGCAGCTTGTCCTGCCAGAATAAAATCGCGAAGAGTGACACACAACCCACCACGGTCATGATCACCACCGCCCACAGATACTTCAGCCACGACATCTCCTCGGCGGGATCGATGCCGGTCAGCTTGTAGACCAGATTTTCAATGGGCTGGAGAATCGGATGGAGGAAGGTTTTTTCCCCGGTGAAGACTTTCGCCATGAACCGGCCCACGATCGGCGTGAGGGCAATTCCCAACCCGAAGAAGAGAATAATTTGGATGATTTCGTTGGTATGCATTTTAATTTTTGAAATTGGGATTTACCGCTTTCAGTGCTGAATCTCAGTGGCTGACGGCCAGCTAACACGCGAAGCGACCGGTTCGTGCTGGCGATAATGGGCGACGGCCAGCCCAACCAAAAAGGCAGCCCATGCCACCAAAAGGCAGTTGAAGAAATACCGCTCCTGATTGGTCGCTTTCATCGTGGCCCCAAGATACCCTGGCGCCGCGGCGCGGCCTAATTAAGACCGGGCTCAAATGCATTAAAAATACCTTAACGGGCTGTTAAAAACTCGATCATTCCCTCTTCTTCGCCAAGGCCCCGCAGGGCAGGCGCTAATCGACGCTAGTTTTTTCCGCGTAATCCGCGGGGGAAATAAACCGCCAAACCCGATGTCACCGCAAATTCACATGCACCCTTGCTAATTTTTTTGCCAAAGCTGGCGCGAGCGAACAGGGATGAATCCCGTCGATGAAACCAAGTTGCCCCAACGTCACCGAATATTTTGGCCATGGTCGCCGTCATGCTCTCGGCGGGCCCGGCGGGCCCGCCCTACCAATGTTGATCCGCTGCCTGATTTTGCTGTGCGTCGGGTCGGCTGCCCTTTACGCGGGCGCGCCTGATTACCACGCCGTGCCGCCAACCGACGAGGTCCGGCCTTTTGTGGTCGAAGCCAAGGATGAGCCGCAGCTTTCCCCCGAACAGCTATCGAAGCTGCTCCAGAGCCGGGTGAAATATGTTTTCGTGCTCTATCAGGAAAACCGGTCGTTCGATTCATACTTCGGCACGTTTCCGGGGGCAGACGGACTATTCTCACAGCCGAATCAGGACACGCCGGGCTTTGCGCAGGAGATCATCAACACGGATGGCACGACCGGCACGATCCGTCCGTTTCGCATCGGACCAGCCGAGTTCGCCGCCGACATTGACGACTTGGATCACTCCCACCCGCTCATCGTGGCGAAGATGGACGTGAAAAACGGGCAACCACGCATGGATTACTTCGCTCGCGGCGAAGAGAAAAAATATTCGCCGACGGACAACCCCTCGTTGCAGGCCAAACAATTTGGAGAACTCGCCCTGGCCTACGAGGATGGCGACACGGTGCCGTTGCTTTGGCGTTACGCCAACCGGTTCGTTTTGTTTGACCGTATTTTTCAGTTGATGACCGGGCCTTCGACGCCCGGCAACCTGTCGATCATCGGGGCGCAGAGCGGAGTCACGCAGTGGCTGCTCCATCCCGACGAGGCCTATTCCGGCAACGGCAGCAAGGGCAAGGGCCTCCCGATGCTCAACGACACAGAGCCTTTCTGGGGATCACCCTCGGACCATTCGGCCAAGAAGATGCCGTTCAATCCGCGCGATCTGAAAAAAGACATCCAGTACAACCTGACCTTTGCGACCATTCCCCTGACTTTGCGCGGCGGAACCATCGCAGAGACGGCAAAGGCCGACACCGACCCGGATGACGACCTGGCCGACGTCAAAGAGGACATCAACGAGATCAGCCGTGAGGCCAAACGGCAGATTGGCTTCGGCTGGTATCAAGAAGGATACGATCGGGAACATCCAGAAGGAGAAGATCGGGAATCGACCGACCCGGATCCGGTCGATGCGGCGGGAAGGCACGCTTCCTATGTGACGCACCACAACGGTCCGCAATATTTCGGGTACGTATCGAACAACTCGAAAATGCGCGCGGACCTGCACGGTCTGACCGATTTTTTTGATGCCGTGAATCACCACACCTTGCCCAAATCCGGCGGCGTATTTTTCGTCAAAGGCGGTTATCAGAATACGCTTGGACTGATACCGGCCGATCCCGACAAGCAAGTGCAGGCAAATTTCAAGGGCGATGACGACCATCCCGCTTATTCGGACGCCCAGATCAGCGAAGCCCTCGTCGCCGAGACCGTGAACAAAATCGCCGCGAGCCCGTATTGGGCGAACTGCGCCATCATCATAACCTGGGACGATTCCGAGGGCCTTTACGATCACGTGCCTCCTCCGATTCGTGCGAGAGGCCCCGACGGCGCGATCATTTCCGATGGGCCCCGCGTGCCGCTGTTGCTGATTTCGCCCTATGCGCGGGTACATTACGTCTGCCACGCCAGCGGTGACCACGCCTCGGTCGTAAAGTTCATCGACCGGCTGTTCGAATTAAAACCGCTCGCCGAGCTTCCGGACGAACTACGGGCCAGAAAAATCGGGGCCAGCCGCTACGGCACGGAAAACCTCGGGCCGGCCGACGCACTCACCCCGGACATTACCGACCTGGTTTCGGCCTTCGATCCCGCGCGTTTGAATGGGACGGCTGCTCCCCTTCCCGCAAATTACGTCATGATCCCTGAGAACCTGATCCAAGTCCTGCCGGCCACGAGCGGTTACGGTTGCCGCGAACTGGGCATCGTCCCGGTCGATCGCGCGCTTGGAATTAAAAACCAAATTCCGGCTGACTTTAATCCCCGGCCCAAGACCAATCCCACGACGGGCAAGCCATAGGCTGGTAGGGCGCGTTGCCCTCAACGCGCCGCGTCCCGCTCGGGGAGCGAGCCCAACCCAGCACTACCGCGCCAAAAACAACCATCCCATGGGGGACAGCGCACGCAGAATCCCGTTTGTAATATAATACGTTACAAACCAAGATTGGGATTTCTCGCACGGTCTCGGAATGACAGAACAGTCTTCCAACGCGTACCATGCATCTATCATCCAGGTTTCCTCATGCGACTTTGGACCATTCATCCGCGTTACCTTGATGCAAAAGGTTTGGTCGCGGCATGGCGCGAAGGTCTACTTGCCCAAAAAGTCCTGGCTGGCGGCACGCGCGGCTACGTGAACCATCCGCAGCTCGCGCGCTTCCGCGCGCAAACCCGGCCGCTGCAGGTCATCGCCGCTTTTTTGACCGGCCTGGCCGCCGAGGCACAGCGACGTGGCTATCATTTCGATGCGAGCAAGATTTCCCGAAGAAAATTTTCCGGCCGGATAAAAGAAACCCGCGGACAATTGCTCTACGAATGGAAACACCTGCGGGCCAAACTGCGGCCGCGCTCGCCCGCGCTCTACCGGAAATTCAAGAATATCGCCTGCCCCAAGCCTCACCCGTTGTTTCTCATCGTCCCCGGCGGCATCAGGGACTGGGAACGCCGACGGAATTAGAGCATCTTTAAAAAGGGTTTGTCATTCTGAGCGAAACGAAGAATCCACTTTAATATTGCTAACCGAGTCTCACTGGATTCTTCGCTTTGCTCAGAATGACAGGGGAAACTTCATGACTTCCGTTGAAACCTCCTTGCGCGATTTGCAGCGCATTCCCGGCATCGGAAAATCCCTGGC
>DATMNP010000136.1:0-4239 GCA_035568935.1 Opitutaceae bacterium
CGCGTTTTTGCAGCGGCCGCGCGAGGTTGATGCGCACCTTTTCGCGGCGGCTGATGCGCGCGACGATTTCGGCGAACTTCGCCGGGATCGGCCGGAAGTGCCGCGGCCAGGTTTGCCGGTTGTGCGGCCACGAGAGCCACACGGCCGATTGGGGCGCCCACTCGGCGGGCATGCTAAAACCAAGGGCGGCGGGCGTGGGACGATCGCTATTCCCGGGTTTGGGTTTCGGATGTGATGCTTTTTCAGGCACTCGCTTGAGATGATTGAAATTCATTCTGTCATTCCGAGACCCTGAGCAAACCGCGGTGCGGCTTGCATAGAACGCGCCAATGAGCTTTGCCTGCGTTTGGCAGGTAGGGCGAGGCGTCCTCGACGAGCCGTTCGACCTTGCTCACGGCTACAGCCGCGGCTCGCCCGGAGGTCTCGCCCTACCGGCGCTGCCGCGCCAAAGCCCAACGATAACTGGCGTGAGTTCATTGGCAGCAAAGCGAGGAATCTCATTTGTAATATAATACGTTACAAATTGAAACCGAGATTCTTCGCTGCGCTCTGAATGACATTGGTTTATCTCATCCGAGATAGCGTTTCGTCAGGCCGCTGTAGGCGTCGATGCGGCGGTCGCGCAGGAACGGCCAGTGCGTGCGGGTCGAGTCCACTTTCGCGAGGTCGATGGGCACAAGGAGAACTTCGTCTTTCTTCGCGCCGGCCTTGGCGATGACCTGCCCGCTCGTGTCCGCGACGAAGCTCTGGCCCCAGAACTCGATGCCGGCGTTGCCGGCCAGCTTCTCGTGGCCGACGCGATTGGTCACGGCGACGTAGCAGCCGTTGGCCACGGCATGCGCGCGCTGGACAATGTCCCACGCGCTGTGCTGGCTGGCGCCGTATTCCTTTTTTTCCTTCGGGTGCCAGCCGATGGCCGTCGGATAGAAAATAATTTCCGCGCCTTGCAGCGCCGTCAGCCGCGCGCCCTCGGGATACCACTGGTCCCAGCAGATGAGCACCCCAATCTTGCCGAACCTCGTCTGCCACGCGCGGAAGCCGGTATCGCCGGGCGTGAAGTAGAATTTTTCGTAGTACAGCGGGTCGTCCGGGATGTGCATCTTGCGGTAGATGCCGAGGAACTTGCCGTCCGCATCGATGATGGCGGCGGTGTTGTGGTAAAGGCCGCTCGCACGCTTCTCGAAGAGCGATGCGATGATGACCACGCCGTGTTTTTTGGCGAATCGCTGGAATACCTCCGTGCTCGGCCCGGGAATGGTCTCCGCGAGCTTGAAATTCTTATGGTCCTCGCTCTGGCAGAAATACTGCGAACAAAACAGCTCCTGCGTGCAAATGATGTTCGCTCCCTTCTTCACCGCGCTTTCGGCGAGCGCGAGGGTTTTCTTCAGGTTGGCCGCAGGGTCGGCTTCACAAGCATGCTGGAGAAGACCGAGGGTGATTTTGCTCATGGGAGGGGGGATTCACCGCAGAGACGCGGAGGACACTGAGCAAATCATCCATTTCGAACAATGGCCAGAACTGGTTTATCGCTCCGCGCCCTGGCGCCTCCGCGGCAAACCCTGTTTTGATCAATAAACCACTTTGTTCAGCGGATACTCGACGATGCCCTCGGCGCCGAGCCGCTTGAGTTCCGGGATGATTTCGCGCGCGACGCTCTCGTCGATGATGGTTTCGAGCGCAACCCAGTCGGGATTGCTGAGCGGCGAGATGGTCGGGTTGCGCAGGGACGGCACCGCCTTGATGATGGCATCGAGCGATTTTTTCGGCGCGTTCATCTTGAGGCCGACCTTGCTCTCGGCCTCGAGCGCACCGCGCAGGAGCAGCGCGATCGTTTCGATTTTTTTGCGCTTGGCGGGATGAGCCCAGCTCTTTTTGTTGGCAATGAACTTGGTGTTGGTCTCAAGGAGCGTATCCACGATGCGGAGCTTGTTCGCCCGCAGCGACGAGCCGGTCTCGGTGATGTCCACGATGGCATCGACCAGGTCGGGCACCTTCACCTCGGTGGCGCCCCACGAGAACTCGACCTCGACGGAAATTTTCTTTTCGGCAAAGTAACGGCGCACCGTGCCGACGAGCTCGGTGGCAATGCGCTTGCCGGCCAGGTCCTCGGGCCGCCTGATGGACGACGCCTCGGGCACGCAGAGCACCCAGCGAGATTTTTGGACCGAGGCTTTGCTGTAAATGAGATCGCACACCTCGACGACGTCGGACTCGTTTTCCTTGATCCAATCGTAGCCCGTGAGGCCGCAGTCGAAGAAGCCGTGTTCCACGTAGCGGCTGACTTCCTGTGCGCGCACGAAGCGCCCGTCGAGCTCCGGATCGTCGATGGCCGGCGTATAGGAACGCGAACTCGAAGTGATTTTCCAACCAGCCTTGGCGAATAGACTTTTGGTGGATTCCTCGAGACTGCCTTTGGGCAGGCCGAGCATAAGTAATGGTAGGGATGCAGACACAGGGCCAAGGGAGCAGCCGCGCAGGGGTGCCTTCAAGAAAATTCGCGGTTCGCCAGCCCCGGAAGCTCAGCCATTTACATCGCATTAAGTTTCTTTTGACAATTGGCCGATGAATTGTAAAAATATAATTCAGTTACTAATAACACCCTATGTGCGCCGCCATTCGTTCTGAGCCCAAACCCCTGATTCTAGTCGTCGAAGACGAAGAGGAACTTGCCAAGCTCATCGCCATCCACCTTGAGGAAGCCGGGATGCAAACGCAGATTTACAATCGCTGCGCGCACGCCCTGCGTTTTCTCAAGCGCAATTTCGCCAATCTGATCCTGCTCGACGTCAACCTTCCTGACCAGTCGGGGTTTTCACTGCTCGAGGAATTGTGGAAGAACGACATCAACATCCCTACGATTTTCCTGACCGGCAACGCGCTGGAAATGAACAAGGTCAAGGGCCTCGAACTCGGCGGCGACGACTACATTACCAAGCCCTTTGGCTACCCGGAGCTCATCGCGCGCATCCATGCGGTGCTGCGCCGCGCCGAGTCCAAGGGCGATTTTCACGTCACGAAAAACGCCAAGATCAGCGACGAACCATTCGATTTCTGCGGGGCGAAGATCATGCCCGTCCGCCTCGAAGTGACGTTCCCCAACGGTACGGTGCAGAAGATCGGCCGCAAGGAGCTCGGCATCCTCGCCCACCTCAATGAAAACCAGGGCGTCGTCATTACGCGCAAGGCGCTCATCCACGCCGTTTGGGGCATGCACGCCGATGTGCGCAGCCGCTCGCTCGACCAATATATCGTGAAAGTGCGCGAACTCTTTAAGAACAACGAACTCGACCTCGGCTCCTTCCGCACCGTGCACGGCGTCGGCTACATCTTCGATCCGCAGGGCGTTTCGACCGAAGGACGATAAGATCAGCTGGCCTCACGGCCAAGGCCAGTATCCAACGGCTCAAGCCGGGTTCAACGGGCCATGCTGATCGAAATCGATTTTTATTTTACCACGGATGGGCACGAATCGGATCGATTGTGCCATGAATTGGCTGCGTAAATTGCTCCGTCGATAGCATCCGAGACATCCGTGCTTATCCGTGTAATCCGTGGTCGATTGAATTGTCACGCCCGCCCGACCACGAGCGAGGCATTGGTCCCGCCAAAACCAAAACTGTTGGCCAGCGCAAAATCGACGCGCTTGCTGACCGCGGTGCGGGGCGTGAAGTTTAGCCCGAGCGCGGCGCAGGCGGGATCGAGGTTATCGAGGTTGATCGTCGGCGGCACAACGCCGTGATGGATCGCGAGCACCGCCGCGAAGGCACCGAGCGCGCCCGCCGCCCCGAGCAGGTGCCCGGTCATCGACTTCACCGCACTGACGTGCAGCTGGTTTTTTCCCGCCGCAAAAAGGCCGGCAATAGCCGTGGCTTCCTCGCCGTCCCCGCCCGGCGTGCTCGTGGCGTGCGCGGAAACGTAGCCGATCTTTTCCGGCGTGAGCCGCGCATCGTTGAGCGCGATCTGCATCGCGCGGCGCGAACCTTCCGCCTCTGGTGCGAGCGACGAAAGATGGTGCGCGTCGGCTGTCGCGCCGTAACCTTGCAGCTCGGCATAGATGCGCACGCCGCGTTTTTGGGCGTGCTCCCATTCCTCGAGCACAAAGACCACCGCTCCCTCGCCCAGCACGAAACCATCGCGGTCGGCGTCGTAGGGCCGCGAGGCTTTCTCCGGCGCGTCGTTGCGCGTCGAAAGCGCCTTCATCTGCGCGAACGCGCCCACCGCCAGCGGCGTCACGACCGC
>DATMNP010000137.1:0-5803 GCA_035568935.1 Opitutaceae bacterium
GCGCGCTTGGCCGCGTGCGCGCCGGCTTGGATACCGACGATCTGGCCGCGCTGCTTTCGCCGTCGGCTGCACCGTTTCTCGAGGAGATGGCGCAGCTCAGCCACCAGCTCACGGTCGAGCGGTTTGGCCGCACGATGCAGCTCTACGCGCCGATGTACCTCACCAACGTGTGCGCGAATGTCTGCACGTATTGCGGCTTCAGCGCGCAGAACCGCATTCCGCGCAAGGCACTTGATGATGACGAAATCCTGGCCGAGGCGGCGGTGCTCAAGCAAATGGGCTTCGACCACGTGCTGCTCGTCACGGGTGAATCGACGCATTACGGCACGGCCTATTTAAAGAAGGCGCTGCGGCTGCTGCGCCCGCATTTTTCGAGCTTGTCGATCGAAGTGCAGCCGCTTGACGAGGCGGACTATGCGGCGCTCGCGGCCGATGGGTTGAGCGCAGTGCTGGTTTATCAAGAAACCTATGACCGGACAGTTTATCCGCAGCATCATTTGAAAGGACCGAAGGCCGACATCGCCTATCGCCTGGAAACACCGGATCGGCTCGGCCGCGCCGGCGTGAAAAAAATCGGGCTCGGTGCGCTTTACGGCCTGGGCGACTGGCGGGCGGACGCGTGGTTCACCGGCCTGCACCTGCGTTACCTCGAGCGACGCTACTGGCGCACGCGTTACAGCATTTCGTTCCCGCGGTTGCGGCCGCATGAGGGCAGGGACATTGCGGTGACACCGTTTAACGAGCGAGATCTCGTGCAGACGGCCTGTGCGTTCCGGTTGCTGAGCCCGGAAGTGGAGCTGTCGCTCTCGACGCGTGAAAACGAAATATTTAGAAATCACGCCTTTCGGCTTGGCTTCACCTCGATGAGCGCCGGCTCGCGCACGAATCCGGGCGGCTACACCAGCGCGCCCGATTCACTCGAACAATTTGAGATCGACGACAGCCGCAGCCCGGCCGAGGTGGCGGCGTTCCTGCGGAGCCAGGGCTATGAGCCGGTGTGGAAGGACTGGGACGCGACCTTCGATTTCATCGAAGGTCGAACATCGAACGCCCAACGTCGAACGCTCAACACTGAAGTCCAAACAGCCTGCGGCTAGTGCCGAACACCGAGCTTCAATTTCCGACCAAAAAATTCTAACCATCGATTTCTACCATCAACAACCAATCATGCTTCGGCGTTCAGCGTTCAAAGTTCAACGTTGGCCTCGGCCACTCCATCCGTGTTTATCCGTGAAATCCGTGGTTAAAAAGGAATCGAAGCAAGACTAGTGCGAATGAGTGTTCATTCGCGGTTCACATCCAACATGCCTTTTTCACCGGAAGAACTCCAACGCTACCAGCGGCATCTCTCGCTCGCCGGCTTCGGGCCGGCGGCGCAGGAGAAGTTAAAACGCGGCACGGTCCTCGTGATCGGCGCGGGCGGGCTGGGCTGCCCGGCGTTGCTCTACCTCGCAGCGGCCGGGGTGGGGCGCATTGTGATCGTCGATGCCGACCGCGTGGATCTTTCCAATCTCCAGCGACAGGTGCTCTACACGGACGAAGACGCGGGTGAATTGAAGGTCGAGGCCGCGGCGCGACGGCTGCATGCGCTCAACCCGTGTATTGCGATCGAGCCGCACGCGGAGCGTTTTGCCCGGGCGAACGCGCTCGAACTCGTGCGCGATTGCGATGTGGTGGTTGACGGCTCGGACAATTTTGCTACGCGCTATCTCGTGAACGACGCGTGCGTGCTCGCGGGCCGGCCGTTTGTTTACGGTGCGATCCAGGGTTTTGACGGACAGCTCAGCGTCTTCAACTGGCGCAACGGGCCGACGTATCGCTGCCTGTTTCCCGAACCTCCGGCGCCGGGCTCGGTGCCCAACTGTGCCGAGGCGGGCGTGCTGGGTGTCCTGCCGGGACTCATCGGCACCGCGCAGGCGTGCGAGGCCATCAAATTGCTCACAGGCATCGGCGAACCGCTCGGCGGACGGCTGCTGTTGTGGGACGCTCTCTCGATGACGACCCAAGGCGTGTCGCTCGCGGCCGATCCCCGCAGCCGGCTGATCCGTGAACTGCCACCGGACGGATACGGTGACACGTGCGCGGCGCCGGCGGCCGGTGCGGAAGAAATCGACGTAGCGGCGCTGCGGGCCGCGCTGGGTCATGGCCATGCGCCACAACTCATTGACGTGCGCGAGGCCTGGGAGCGCGTGCGGGGTTCCATTGAGCCATCGGTGCACGTGCCGGTCGGCGAGCTGGAAAGAAACGCGGTGGGTGCACTGGCTGCGCTCGATCCGGCCAAGCCGACGGTTGTTTATTGCGCCGCAGGCGTGCGCAGCCTGCACGGCGCAAGACTTCTGCGCGAACATCATGGCTTTCGCCAGGCGGTGAGCCTGCAGGGCGGCTACTACGCGTGGTGCGAGAAAACTTAACCATGGGTTTCACGGATGGTCACATGAATAGCCTTTTTTGTCATTCTGAGCGACAGCGAAGAATCTCACGGGATTGCTTGGGTGAGATTCCTCGCATGGCTCGGAATGACAGGGAGCGTGCCTATGGGCTAAGGTGAGTCGAAAATGCTCTATCAGTGAAATCCGTGTCTGAAAAAATTAAAATCCCCATCGTCCTCACCATTGCCGGCTCGGACAGCGGCGCGGGCGCGGGCATTCAGGCCGATTCGCGGACGATCCATGCGCTCGGTGGCTATGCGCTGACGGCGATCACGGCCGTGACGGCACAAAACACACGCGGGCTGACGGCCTGGCGCGCGGTGCCGCCGGCGCTCATTGCGGCGCAGATCAAGGCGGTGCTGGGCGATTTCTCCGTGGCGGCGGTGAAGACCGGGTTGTTGCCCGGCGCGGCGGCCGTGCGGACCATCAGGCGCGAACTTGCGCGCCATCCGCGTCTGCCGCTGGTGGTCGATCCGGTGATTGGTTCGACGAGCGGCGCAAAGTTTCTGCCAGCGGCGGGGCTGCGCACGCTGAAGCGGGAATTATTGCCACGCGCGACGCTCGTGACGCCGAACTGGCCGGAAGTTGCGGCGCTCACCGGCATGAAAGTGCAAATGCACGAAGACGCCGAGACGGCCGCGCGGCAGCTCGCGAAGGAATGCGGCTGTGCGGTGCTGGTGAAAGGCGGACATGCGCCGGGCAACGTGTGCCGCGATTGTTTGGTGACGGCGGCCGGCCACGTACGGTGGTTTGAAAGCCCACGCATCAAGACCCTCAACACGCATGGCACGGGCTGCGTGCTGTCGGCGGCGATCGCGGCGAACCTGGCGAAGGGTGAAAAGCTCGAATCCGCCGTGGCGCAGGCGCACGAATTTCTCTGGCACAGTTTGCGCGCTGGACGAAAAACCCGCTGGGGCCGCGGCCACGGGCCGGCGTTCGCCGGGTAGGGTAGGTCGAAAGTGTAGGTCGGGCTTTACGCCCGATAGCGCATTCTAAATTTTGGAATGTGGGCGGGGTGTCCTCACCCCGCAAAACGTGGTCCAACACGTCGGGGATAAAACCCCGACCTACGCTCGGAAATTGCTGCTATACTGGTGTCGCGGCGTAAAGCCGCTCCCACCCCGATCAATTATATGCCAACAGTCCCCTGTCCAAATGCACGATTTGCTTGACGTCCGGAAAACCTTTAGAAACCTAAAGGTTATGCCTACCTTGTCCTTCCATGCGCCCGAGTCTGTCGCCCGCAAGATTCGTGCGGCGGCGAAGCGCCGCGGCATTCCGGTGTCGCGTTTCATCAAGGAGGCTGCCGAGCGCGAAGCGGTTCGTAGCACGGCTTCGTTTGGCGAAATGGCGCGTCGTGTGGCGGGAATCGTTCATTCAGGCATTGGCGATCTTTCCACGCGTGAAGGTTTTGATGATTAATTATTTGGTGGATGCAGGCCCGCTTATCGGACTGCTCGATGGCGCTGACCAGTGGCACAGATGGAGCCGTCAAACCCTGACTGTGCTGGATGAGCCGCTGGCCACCACTGAAACAGCTCTGGCAGAGGCATGCCACCGGTTACGCAATTTTCGACCCGCACTCCAGGAACTCGTTGTTTTTCTGGCCGAAGGCCGCCTGCAGCTCATTCCAGTTTTCGCCGAGCATCCCCACCGGGTGGGCGAACTTCTGGCGAAATATCCGCAGATGGATGTGGGCGACGCCACGCTTGTGGTGCTCTCGGAACTGTGTCCCCGCGCGCGGCTCATCACCGTCGATGATGACTTCCGACACTACCGTCGCTTTCGCAACCAGGCTGTTCCCTTGGTGATTCCAGCCCGGGCGTAGTGCCGATGGTCACATGCTGGGCCGATGTTTACAGGATAAAAAGGCAGCGAGATCGGACACAACCCTGCAGGTTGGGCGGCCTCATCTTTTTATCTTTCGATTCGTGAGAAACGAAAAAAGAAAAGAATAGGCCATAAGTGCAAAAAACAGTAATGAGTATCTTCGATCCAGATGGGTATCTGGGCCGTTTCGATTCGGGATACACTGCCAGATAAGAACGAAGAAACCGAACAAACTGAGCACGAGGGCGATTACAATTGGACCTGCTGCAATATCGGCAATTGAAAGCCCAGGGGCATTTTTTATCTTTGTCGCGGCTGTCGTTGAATTAAAATTACAAATAATGGCTGTCACCACAGTCGCAATAACAAGCTCCGGCAACTCGAAGCCACCAGACAATGCCCAAGCCCAAATTGCACATAAAAAGATAATCCCGCCAAGATAGAAGAGATAGATCGTGGTCTTAGGGTTCATTTGTCGTCAGAGACGAACAAACTACATAAGAGTAAGTATGACGAGCAAGGCGATTGGAAAAATGCTCGTGCCCGCATCCTCTCTCTAAAATGACCCCCGCCACTTTGGTTTAGCAGCATGGAGGCGAAGTCCGACATGCTACTACGCCAGTTTCACGCCTTTGGCCTTGGCGGCGCGGATGAGAGCGTCGGCCATGTCGGAGGGGGTGACGGCGACTTCGATACCGCACTCCTTGAAGACGGCGATCTTGGCCGCGGCGGTGTCCTCGGTGCCGCCGACGATCGCTCCGGCGTGGCCCATGCGGCGACCGGCGGGCGCCGTGGCTCCGGCGATGAAACCGGCCACGGGTTTTTTGCAGTTGGCTTTGATCCAGCGCGCGGCCTCGCCCTCGGCAGTGCCGCCGATTTCACCGATCATGATGATGCCGTACGTCTCGGGATCGTCGTTGAACATCTTGATGATATCGAGGTGCGACGTGCCGTTGACCGGGTCGCCACCGATGCCGACGCATGTGCTTTGGCCGAGTCCGCGCATGGTGACTTGGTAAACCGCCTCGTAGGTGAGCGTGCCGGAGCGCGAGACCACGCCGACGTGGCCTTTCTTGTGAATGTAGCCGGGTGAGATGCCGATGCGGCAGCCGCCGTAGGATTTTTCGCCGGTGCCGGGGGTGACGAGACCGGGACAGTTCGGGCCGACGAGGCGGGTCCGGGCGCCCTGCATCGCCCGTTTCACGCGGATCATGTCGCGCACCGGGATGCCCTCGGTGATCGCGACGGCGAGATCGAGACCGGCATCAACGCACTCGAGGATGGCATCGCCTGCAAAAGGTGGCGGCACGAAAATCGCGGAGACGGTGGCACCCGTCGCGCGCGCGGCGTCCGCCACGGAGTTGAAAATCGGAACCCGGTGGGCGCCGTATTCGAAAACCTGTCCGCCCTTGCCGGGAGTGACACCGGCGACGACCTTCGTCCCGTAGTCGAGCGAGAGCTTGGCGTGGCGTCCGCCGAAATCGCCGGTGATGCCCTGGATCAGGATCTTCGTTTCAGGAGTGATGAGGATGGACATGGTGGGA
>DATMNP010000138.1:0-32567 GCA_035568935.1 Opitutaceae bacterium
GAAGGGATCGTTTGCGGATGGAAGCTGTGGTTGGGAATTGGTAATGGGGAGTTGGGGTTAGGAATTCTCTACCTGTCACCTGCCTGTCCTCCGTGGCCCTGAGCCTGCGGGCGGTGAGCCGTTTCGACAAGCCCGTTCGGCAAGCCCCTCGAAGGGGCGAAGGAGGATCATTGGTTATTGGTCGTCCGGAGTTGGTGGTTGGCCGCCCGGCGTCGGCTTCAGCCTTTCAGTTTTTCAGTCCTTCAGCCCTTGATCGCCCGGACGCTCCGCCTGGATGGTGAAGCCTTTCATCGTCATGACCACCGTGACATTGCCATTGATGCCGCTGATATACGTCGGGATATGATGCTCGGATAAATAGTCACGAACCCGTTTATCGAGCAAAGAAACCCACAACCCCCTTGGCGCCGGGACCAGCGCAGCCTTGGGGTTGACCCGGGCGAAAAACTTATCCGGACCGGACCAATAGGCCCCATGATGCTGCACTTTGAGCAAATCGGCAGCCAAGTCGAAGTTGCTATCGGCCAGCCACGTTGCCAGTGGGCTCATGAGATCACCGGTAAAAAGCGCGCGGATTGGGCCGTGGCTCAGGCGCACAATGATGCTGGTGTCGTTAACCGACGTTTCACCGATCGGCGTATGCACGCCATCATAGAGACAAACGACATCGAGCGTGGCCACCAGTCCGTGGGCCAGAGGAACCGCGACCAGCCGGTCTCCGGCCTTGGGTGTGAAACAAGGGATTTGCTTTTCACGCAAGAACTGCAGCACAGACATGGCATCGTCCCAATCGGCCAGCGGCGTACTCAGGTGTTCACGATCCATCTCTCCCCGCGAGGCCGGGAGATTGCAAGCCACCCGGTCAACTTTGATGCCCGCGTTGATCAAGTCTTTCAATCGACCATAGTGATCTTTATGAAAATGTGATATAATCACCAGATTGAGATGGCTGATCTTATGGCTTTGCAGAAAAGACAGGGCCGTACCCGGGGCGTCCATGGCATCGGCTATATCAATGAGCACTTTCGAACCATCGGGAAACTCAATCAAATGGCAGTCGGCCTGGACCTGCCCAGGCGTGACATTGATCATGGTCCAGCGCGTTTCCTCCTCGTGCCGGTTACGGCATGAAATGAAACAAAACAGGAGCGGCCAGGCCAACAACAGGCCCGCGCACACCCGTGCATTCTCCCATTTTTTCGAACATCCACCTACGCTAAAGCTGCGACGGACAGGAAAGATCGCGAAGAGTCGCTGGAGTTTCACCTTCCAAGGCTACCAATCCTTCCAAGCTGTTACAGAAGAAAACGAAGGGAACATTTCCAAGGCGCTCAATCCTTTTTGAACCACAAATGGGCGCTAATAAACGCGAATGTCCGCTTCTGCTGTCTTCTGCGACCTTTGCGTTCTCTGCGTTAAAAGGGATCCGTGCGTATATGGGATGGGGAAGGTTAATCGGGTCACGAAGCTCGAAAAGCAGCGTCTTGGGACAAGCCGCTCCATCCGAATCCATCTGCGAGTATCCGCGTAATCGGCGGAGAAAAGCCCGACGACTAACTCCGGCGAAACACGCGGTAGTTCAACAGCAGAAAGACCACCACGGTTGAAGGCGGCACCGCCACCGCGGTTGACCATAACTTATCGAGTCCAAAAACGTCAACGCACAGCCGAAAAAGCAAAAAGTTGATCGCGAAACTTAACGTCGCCGCAACAAGATATTCACCAAGCTGGCGCAAAGTGTCGGCCCGCGTGCTCGGCAGCGCCCAAAAACGGTTCAACGTGTAGTGGGTCGACGTCGAACACATGAATGAAAGTGTAAATGACATATTTGTCCCCAGCCAGCCCAAGAACAACTTCATGCTCGCCACCTGCACCAGGCAGGCCGTTCCGCCGACGGCAAGAAACCTACAAAACCTCACTTGCGTCTCGCGATGAGTCAGGATGCGCTTGAACATCCAATTACCCGAATGAGCAAAGTCGTTCCACCGCAACTTTTATTCGCCATCATCGGCTGCGGCGTCATTGGCCGAAAACGCGCCGTTGCGCTCGGCAAGATTCCCGGGCTGGCGCTGGGCCATGCGTGCGATCTCGACGCGGCGCGCGCCACCGATCTCGCCCAGCTCGCACCCGGCTGCCAAGCCACGACCGATCTCAATGCGGTGCTGGCCGACCCTAACGTGCACGCCGTCATTGTTTCCACCCTCAATGCCTCGCTCGCACCCATCACGCTGGCCGCTGTGCGCGCGGGCAAACATGTGCTGGTGGAAAAGCCCGGTGCCCTCCACTCCAGCCAGCTCTGCGAAATTCGCGACGACGCGGCCAAGGCCGGTGTGCGTGTCCGCCTCGGTTGCAACCACCGCTTTCATCCCGCGCTGCAAAAAGCCCGCGAACTGATCGACGCCGGCGCGCTCGGACCGCTGATGTTCCTGCGCGCACGCTACGGTCACGGCGGGCGCAAGGGCTACGACCGCGAGTGGCGCGCCGACCCCAAACTCTCCGGCGGCGGCGAACTCATCGACCAGGGGGTGCACCTGATCGACCTCGCCGGCTGGTTCCTCGGCGATTTCGCAACCGTCGACGGCCACGCCACGACTTATTTTTGGGACATGAAGGTGGACGACAACGCCTTCCTTTCGCTGCGCACCTCCACCGGCCAGACAGCCTGGCTCCATGTAAGCTGCACCGAGTGGAAAAACCTGTTTTCTTTTGAGATTTATGGCCGCGACGCAAAGGTCGCCATCGACGGTCTCGGCGGCAGCTACGGCGTCGAACGCCTCACCTATTACAAAATGCTCCCGCAGATGGGGCCGCCTGAAACAACATTTTGGGAGTATCCCGGCAATGACGGTTCATGGGGTGAGGAAACGCGCGCTTTCATCGATGACATCCGCCTTGGGCGCGAACCCGTGCCGGGACTGCGCGAAGGCATCCGGATGCTGAAAATCGTCGAGACGATCTATCAAAAAAGCGGGTATCCTCTGGCCTGAGTGGGCAAGGGGGGAATTGGTGGTTCGCCATTGGTAGCTTGTCGTTGGTCGTTAGTATTTTGTTGTTTGTAATTTGTAATTCGCAGCTGGTAATTGGTTTCGTGCCAATGCGTGCCTGCCCTCCGAAGCCCTGAGCCTTTCGAAGGGGCAAAGGAGGGCGGCCAAACTCATTACCAAATTCAAACGACCCATTACGACCCGTTCAGCATTGGATGTTTCGCCCTCAACGCTCAGTCTTTCTGTCCTTTAGTTTCCAGCCTTTCAGCCCTCAACTCCCATGATCATCACCCGTTCCCCTTTGCGTGTTTCCCTTGGCGGCGGTGGCACCGACCTGCCTTCCTATTACCAGGAACACGGCGGTTTTCTCGTTGGCGCCGCGATCGACAAGTACGTTTACATCACGCTGCACCAGACCTTCGTGCAGGAATTGATCGTGAAATATTCCAAGCTTGAGCGCGTGGCCTCGGTCGACCAACTCGAGCACCCGATCATTCGTGAAGCCATGAAATTCGTGGGCATCGCCGCGCCCAACCTCGAGCTCACCTCCATGGCGGATATTCCTGCCGGCACAGGCCTGGGCTCATCCGGGAGCTTTACGACGGCCCTATTAAAAGCGCTGCATACCCTCAAAAAAAACATCATCCACCCATCCGAACTCGCGGAGCAGGCCTGCCACATCGAAATCGAAAGGCTCGGCGAGCCCATCGGCAAACAGGACCAGTACATCGCAGCCGTTGGCGGCATCACGGCGTTCACGTTTCACCAGGACGGCCGGGTCGAATATCGCCCGTGCAAGATTTCCGAGGAAACGCTCTTTAACCTCGAGGATAATCTGCTGCTCTTCTTCACCGGCTACTCGCGCAGCGCCTCGGGCATCTTGAAGGACCAGAACGACCGCTCGAAGAAAAACGACCCGGCGATGCTCGACAACCTGCACTTCACCAAGGAACTCGGCCATAAGTCGCTCGCTGCACTCGAGGACGGAAACCTCCAGGAGTTCGCGCGGCTCATGGACGTGCACTGGCAGCGCAAGAAAGCCCGCAGCTCAGGCATGAGCAATGACTGCATCAACGAATGGTACAACCATGCGATGAGCCACGGCGCACTCGGCGGCAAAATCATTGGCGCGGGCGGCGGCGGATTTTTGATGTTCTACGCGGGCGACAAGGCAAAGCTCCGCCACGCCATGCGCGAAAAAGGCCTGCAGGAGGTGCGTTTCCGCTTCGACTTCGAAGGCACCAAAGTTGTCGCATAGAGCTGAAAAGCGAAAATATGAAAACCGAGCTTGAGGCCAAAAAACGCTAAATGTCTTCGCCTTCCGCTTTTCGCCTTCCACCTTCCGGCATGCCTGTCGCCATTCTCGCCGGGGGGCTGGCCACACGGCTGCGGCCCCTTACCGAGAAAATTCCCAAGCTTCTCGTCGAGGTTGCGGGGGAACCCTTTTTCTCACACCAGATCCGCCTGCTGAAAAAGTCCGGGCTCACCCGGTTGGTGCTTTGCGTGGGCTATCTCGGTGAAAAAGTCGTCGAACTCTACGGCGATGGCTCAAAATGGGGCGTACAGATAGAGTATTCCTTCGATGGCGACAAACTTCTCGGCACCGGCGGCGCGCTCATCCGCGCCCTGCCAAGACTTGGCGACGCATTCTATGTGCTCTACGGCGACTCATACCTGCCCATCGACTACCAGGCCGCCGGCGATCTCTTCCTGGGATCCAGGCGGCTCGGGCTGATGACGGTTTACGAAAATCGCGGGCATTACGACACCAGCAACGTCTGGTTCGAGGCGGGTGAAATCAAAGTCTACGACAAAAAAAACAAAGTCCCGCAGATGCATCACATCGACTACGGGCTCGGGATATTCCGCACCGCAGCGTTCGACCGTTTTCCGCGCGATGCCGTGGTTGACCTCGCCGATGTGCAAAAGTCCCTCGTCCTGCAAAAACAACTTGCCGGCTATGAGATCAAGGATCGCTTCTATGAAATTGGCTCACCCGAGGGGTTAAACGAACTGGATACGTTGTTGAAAAAGGCTGAAAAACTGAAGGATTGAAAGGCTGAAGAGGGACGGCCCAGACTTTGAACCACGGATTTAGACTTATGCTCACTGACAGCTGATAAAGCCCGGCTCTGAACATTGGCACAACCATTCCAGTTTTTGAACCGCGAATTAACGCGAATATTTTTCCGCGGATAACGCGGATGCCGCTGATATGAGAAGGTTGATGAAAAGCTGTGCTGCTAACGCAGCCACACGGCCAAGGCTGTGTTGGCCGTCGGATTGCGCCAGAAAGCACGGCCACAGCGCTTTCTGATCGCAACGACGGCCAGCAGGTTTTTCAGCAGCCTATTCGTATGCACTAGCGTCCATTCGCGGTTCAAAAAAGATCGCCCGTGATTATCTTGGTAATCCGCGGTAAAACAAATAAGTGAACACAAGCGCCCATTAGTGGTTAAAAATCTGTTCCGAATCCGCGAGTATCCGCGTCATCCGCGGAGAAAAACCAACTGCCAAATCCCACCTGCAAATTACTAATAGCAAATTTCAGCCTTCCAGTTCTTCAGCCTTTCAGCCTTTTTTCCATCCATGTCCTATTCCATTCAACATCTCAAGGAAACCGCCGAGATTGTCGCCCGGATCAACCCGGCCGATTGCGAGAAATGCGTCGCTGAGTTGCGCGGCGTGCGCGAACGCGGCGGCCGGCTCTTCATCCTTGGCGTCGGCGGCAGCGCGGCCAACGCCTCGCATGCCGTGAACGACTTCCGCAAAATTGCCGGCCTCGAATGCTACGCGCCCACCGACAATGTCTCCGAACTCACCGCCCGCACCAACGATGAAGGCTGGGCCAGCGTTTTCGTCGAATGGCTGCGCGGCTCGCGCCTCAACGCCAAGGATGCCCTGCTTATTTTCTCCGTCGGCGGCGGCAATCTCGAAAAAAACGTCTCCCCCAACCTCGTCGCGGCACTGCAGCTCGCCAAACAAGTCGGCGCACGGGTCATTGGCGTTGTCGGCAAAGACGGCGGCCACACCGCCAAGGTTGCCGACGCCTGCGTCATCGTGCCAACGGTCAATCCCAACAACATCACGCCGCACAGCGAAGCCTTCCAAGCCGTCGTCTGGCACCTGTTCGTCTCGCATCCCGACTTGAAGGTGAACCAGACGAAGTGGGAATCGGTGGTCGGAACCAAATCATGACAACCGAGGCGAGCGGCGCCAGGCTTCAGGCCTCAGGTTTATGAGCAGCGGCTTTCGCAAACTTCTTGTCTGGCAACGCAGCAAAGCGCTGGCCGTTTTGATTTATCGTCTGAGCTCATCCCCGTCTCTTTCAACCGACTTTGGGCTGCGCGACCAGCTGCGACGTGCCGCCGTGAGCGTATGCAGCAATATCGCAGAAGGTGACGCCCGGCAGACAGACAAAGAATCCGTGCAATTTTTCTTCATTGCCAAAGGATCGCTGGCGGAAGTTTCCGCCCAATTGGAGATCGCCGCTGAAGTTTATGCATTGCCCACCGAAAAAATAGCGCCACTCCAACGTGAGTGCGATGAACTTGTGGCCATGCTTCAAGGTCTGATCGACCATCGTCGCAAATGACCACCTCCCCCCTGACGCCTCCAGCCTCCAGCCTCCAGAAAAACCGCCCGGCGGTTTTTCTGGATCGCGACGGCACGCTCAATGTCCAGGTCATCCGTGACGGCCATCCCTATGCGCCGGCCACGCTCGAAGAGTTTCGTCTCTTTCCCGAAGTGCCTGCCGCCTGCCGCGCGCTCAAGGCCGCCGGCTTCGCGCTTGTCGTGGCCACCAACCAGCCGGATGTCGGCCGTGGCACGCAGTCACAGGCCATCGTCGAGGCCATGCATGCGCGGCTTCGCCAGCTCGTGCCCGAGATCGAGCGCATTGAGGTGTGTTATGACCCTGGCCAAGGCAAACCGTCGCGGCGACGCAAGCCCGAGCCCGGCATGCTGCTCGATGCCGCGGCGGCGCTGGGCCTCGACCTCACGCGCTCATGGATGATCGGCGACCGCTGGCGCGACATCGATTGCGGCCAGCGCGCCGGCGTGCGCACCGTGTTCATCGATTTTGGTTACGCGGAGGAAACAATCGCACCTCCTGATTTTACCGTGAAAAATTTTGCCGAAGCGGCTCGAATTATCCTTGCCCGCCCCTGAGCCCGACTGCTCACTCGCCAAATGCCGTCACTTTCCGACCTCAAGATCCAAATCTATGCCGACGGTGCCGACAAAGCCGGCATTCTCGACCTCTACGCCAAGCCTTACATCAAGGGCCTTACGACCAACCCGACTTTGATGAACAAGGCCGGCATCAAAGATTATGAGGCTTTCGCGCGCGACATCCTGCAAACCGTCACCGCCAAACCCATCTCGCTTGAAGTCTTCTCCGACGATTTTTCCGAGATGAAACGCCAGGGGCTCAAAATTGCCGGGTGGGGCAAAAACGTTTACGTCAAAATCCCCATCACCAATTCCCGCGGGGAGTCCTCCCTCCCGATCATTCGCGAGCTCGCCCAGCAAAATGTCCAGCTCAACATCACGGCCATCCTCACGCTGGCCCAAGTGGGCAACGTGGCGGCCGCGCTCAATCCCACCGTGCCTTCAGTCGTCTCCGTTTTTGCCGGCCGCATCGCCGATACCGGCGTGGATCCCATGCCGCTCATGCGTGAATGCCGGACGCTCCTCAAAGGCCAGCCAAAGGCCGAACTCCTTTGGGCCAGCGTGCGCGAAGTGCTCAATATCCTCCAAGCCGAAGCGTGCGGCTGCGACATCGTCACCGTCCAGCACGACATCCTCGGCAAAGCCGCCAAGCTCCTCGGCATGGATCTCGCCGCGCTATCGCTCGACACCGTGCAAATGTTCGCCCGGGACGCCGCCGCCGCCGGCTTCAAGCTCTGAATGTCCGCTGCCGCCTAACCGGCGGTTGAAGCGCCTTGCCCTGACCGTTTTGCCGGCCATGCTCTTGTTTATTGTCGTTCATGACTCGTAATTCAGAGGATGCTTTATCCCATTTGCCTGACAATCCTCCACTTAATTTAAACGATACTGGCGGACGAATTCCGGTTCCGAATTTAGTTCCACTGGAACCGCGCGCTTTCCCTTCGGTTGAGATAATTCGGGGTGAGCTCTCCCGTTTCAATGTTGTCGATTCCCTGACCGACCTTCATCTCGAACCAATCCAAGGCAATCCCCGTCGCCAAGATCATTTAATGAAGGCTAGTTTTCGGGTCTTGGCTGGAAACCGGACGGTTTGTCATCTCACCCTTGGCCGCAATCTCACCCCATTGTGGGAACGCACCCAGTCTTTTGCCCGCGCCTGTCCAGAAATCACCTGCCGGCCGTTATTTTTCCACCGATCGGGAGAATGGGAATACCTTGGCATCGAGTTCTTCGATGGGCGGAATTTGGACAGCCTTGTGCTTGAGGGCCAATTAACCCCGGGTGAAGCCCTCAAACATGGCGGGAAAGTACTCGCCGCGCTGGGACACACTTTGCAGCCGTCCACGGCCGAGGCTGCAGCACAAGAAATCGACGCGTTATTCGCCCAAGTCTGCGCTTTGCCGGTCTTTGCCGAATTCGATCAAAACTTCCTGCGGGAAATCGTCTTCCCGTTCGTGCGCGCCGGTGCACTGGCCGGCCCCTGTCGCACCCGCTGGACCAACGGCGATCTGATTCCCAGGAATGTGCTGGTCGATCCAGAAGGCAAAATCCGGCTGGTTGACTATGAATTTGCGGCCCGCACGCACTTCTTCGGCGAAGACGCATGGCGGTGGCACACCTTTTCCACCTTCCCGCCTGAAGCACGCGAGCTGCCCGGCTTGGGTGGTGGTGTGATGCATGAACCCTGGCTGGAGGCGTTCTTCCTGTTGAGGCAACTGGTGCTTGCGCATGAAATCAATGGCGCCCAACAGGCCACCGTCGATTTGCGGCCGGCCATCGACCGGCTTGTCGCGCTCGCTGCCGACAGAAATGAGGCATTCCGAAGCAATGCGTTCCTTCAACTGCTCGCCAGTATACCCCGACTGAAAGAATTGGGCCGGGCCGCGACGGATAACGCCCTGAGCGAACTCGCGCGATTGCGCGATCTGCTTTACCAGCGCGAAGAAAAAATTCGCTCCATGCAGTCATCGTTCTCGTGGCAATCCACCGCCCCGCTGCGTGCCCTGCGCCGTGCGCTATCGGATCGATCTGGCCCCAAGCCGCCCGCTCCGCCCAACCCGGCCCTCATCCCAAAGGTTAATTTTCCCTACTCACCGCGCGACTTCGATGATGCCGCCACCCAACTCTGTTATGACTTCCCTCACCCGCGTTCATGGGCCTCGCTGGTGGGTCAAGTGGAGGTGCAGGGCTGGTGCTTCGCCATCGACAAAACATTGCTCAGTGCCGTGCGCGCCCGCGTTGGCGACCGGATTTTTCCCGGCGTTTATGGCCTGCCACGCCCCGATGTCGCGAATCAACACCCCCGACTGGCCCAAGCCGTGCGTTGTGGTTTTACGATCGCCCTGGCCCTCGGGCCGCAGGACACCATTCTAACCATTGAAGTCGGCGATGAACAGGGCAACTGGCGCCGCATCCTTGCCCACCGCCTTGGCAACAATACCTTCGATCAAGACTACGATCTCTGGATACGCGCTCATGACACGCTCACGCCGGAGGTCGTCGCCCAGATCCAAGCGAATTTGCAAGGATTGAAGCACCACCCGCTCATTTCCGTGCTCATGCCGGTTTATAACACACCGGAAAAATGGCTGTTGCGGGCTATCGAATCGGTTCGCGCACAAATCTACAATCAGTGGGAGCTTTGCATCGCGGACGACGCCTCCGCCGCGCCGCATATCCGCCCCCTGCTCGAAAAAGCCGCGCGGGAAGACCCGCGCATCAAGATCGTCTTTCGCGAGACCAACGGGCACATCTGCGCCGCTTCCAATTCGGCCCTCACTCTCGCCCAAGGCGATTTTGTCGCGCTGTTGGACCATGATGATGAACTTCGCCCTCATGCACTTGCTTGCATCGCTTTCGAGCTCGCTCGCTCCCCTGAAGCCGACCTGATCTACAGCGACGAGGATAAACTCGACGAAAGAGGCTTTCGCTATGGCCCCTATTTCAAACCTGACTGGAATCCCGACTTGTTTTTTGCCCAAAACTTTATCTGCCACCTCGGTGCTTACCGCACGACTCTCGTGCGCGAAATCGGCGGCTTTCGCATCGGCTACGAGGGTTCCCAGGACTGGGATCTCGCCATGCGCGTCATCGATCGCATCCCGCCCGGCCATATCCGCCACATCCCAAGGATTCTTTATCATTGGCGCGCGGTTCAGGGTTCAACCGCGATACAGGTCAGCGAAAAGAATTATTCCGTGACCGCTGCTGAAAGAGCCGTTGCCGATCATTTTGAGCGGGTCGGCATCAAGGCCGCCCTCACACCAACCAAGGGCCATTACTGGCGAGTTCACTATCCCCTGCCCAGTCCCACGCCCGCCGTCACGCTCATCATTCCCACCCGCAACCGCGTGAATTTGCTGCGTCCTTGCATCGTCAGTCTTCTCAAAAAAACCACTTATCCCAATTTCAAAATCCTGGTTGTGGACAATAATTCCGATGAACCAGAAACGCTCGCTTATCTGGATGTACTACGCCAGCATCCGCTTTGTCGCGTGCTCGCCTTTCCCGGGCCATTCAACTACTCTGCGATCAATAATTTTGCCGTTCACCAAATCGACTCCCCGCTCATCGGCCTGCTCAATAATGACCTGGAGGTGATCAATGGTGACTGGCTCGATGAGATGGCCAGCCAGGCGCTCCGCCCCGAGATCGGCTGCGTCGGCGCAAAACTTTATTACCCCGATGGCCGCATCCAGCACGCCGGGCTCATTCTGGGCATCGGAGGCATGGCCGGCCATTCCTGGCACGGCCACCCCCGTGATACTCACGGCCAAGGCTATCGCGCCCTCCTGCAGCAAACCGTGTCCGCCGTCACCGCCGCCTGCCTGGTGATCCGCCGGGAAACTTATCGCAAGGTCGGCGGGCTCGACGAGGAAAACTTCAAGGTGGCATTGAATGACGTGGACTTCTGCCTGAAAGTCCGCGCCGCCGGCTTCCGCAATCTCTTCACTCCTTTTGCCGAACTTTATCATCATGAAAGCGCCAGCCGGGGATATGAGGACACCGCGGAAAAGCGCCAGCGTTTTTCCAGGGAAGTGAAAAACCTGCAAAGAAAATGGGGCAAAGCCCTTTTCAACGACCCGGCATACAATCCGAATCTCACGCTCGACCGGGTGGACTTCAGCCTCGCCAACCCTCCGCGCGTGGCCACCTTCGGTCAGCCCGGCGCCGCCTAGTTTTTTCCATGCCTGCCGGCAACTTCACTTCGCATCGGCCATGAAGAGACCTTTTTTTGTCCCCGTCACGAAACCAATCCTGGGGACAAGCCGTTAGGGACACAGGGCCTTTCGCATATTTCAATGAACCGCACCTTCACTGCCCCCCGTCTGTTGTCCATCGCCATTTTCAGTTTTGTATTCGCCCAACTGTTCCTTTCGCCCAACACCCCGCCAAGCTACCGGTTTGAGATCAAGATTGCCGCCTCCGCGCGCAGTGACGTGCGGGTTTACTTCGATTTGGGCAACGGTTTCTCCGAGGATTTTTCAGCGCAGAGAACGATTGACCCCGGAAATACACTCCAACGCTACCGCTTTAAGATACCATTAGGCACCTACCACGGCTTGCGGCTGGAGTTCATCAATGGCCAGGCCACCGTGGCCCTGGCCGACGCACGCATTGTCACTAGGGATAACTCGGTGATCCGGGTCTTCTCTCCCAGCGATTTTTCCCCAGGCACGGAGATCAAGCCGGTTACGCGCACGACCAGCCGGGTCGTACTCGTGACCGCATCCAGTGCAACCGCCTCCGTTCTGAACATCAATTTGCCCAGCGCTCTTACGTTAAAAGCACCGAGCCCGTGGCCCGGCCGCGCCTTGAGGTTTGGAGCCACCTACCTTGTCTGCCTGGCGCTTGCCGCTGCTTTGCGGCGTTTATCTGCTGCCACGCGCAAACGCATCATAACTCATCTCGGGCCAATCACCGGGTACTTCCGCCTCCACCCGGCAATGGCCGTTGCCGCGATGGCATTCTTTGCCGTCGCCCTGAACTGCTATCCGATCATTTTTCTCGGCCGCAGTTTCGTTTCACCAAACTTCGGCACCGTGCTCCTGTATGAACGCGCGCCCACCCTGCCAGGGTATCAGGACACGATCATGGAAGGCGCCCAGGGCTCGGATGTCGGCGCAATGATCTGGTATTATGTGCCGGTGTCGATGGTCCAGCATCGCGCGCTGTTCCATGACGGAGAACTGCCGCTTTGGAATCGCTACAACTCCGGTGGCTCGGTGTTGCTCGGCCAAGGGCAATCCATGTTCGGCGATCCCCTTCACCTGCTCGTCATTGCCGCCAATGGGGCCGCCTGGGCCTGGGATTTGAAATTCTTGGCCGCAAAATGGCTGCTGGCCCTCGGCCTCGGGTTAATTGTCCTCCACGGCACCCGCCATCTTCCTTCGGCTGCCCTCACAGCGTTCAGCGCCCCTTTTATCGGGTTTTTCCTCTACCGTCTCAACCATCCCGACTTTTTCAGTTTTTGTTATGCACCGTGGATATTCTATTGCTGGTGCCGGCTGGTCGCCGCGCCAACGTGGCGCAGCGGAGCAACCTGGTCTGCCGGCCTCCTCGTTGCCTGCTGGACCGAAATGAACTCCGGCACGGTAAAGGAAACTTATATGATGCTGCTGACGATGAATCTCAGCGGGCTCCTCGTCCTCCTTCTGGCCGACGTTTCCTTTTTGGAAAAATCAAAAAAACTCCTGCTCGCAACCTGGACCGGAGGGCTTTTCATTCTTATCGGTTCCCCGGTCTGGCTCACCTTTCTCGACGCACTGAGAGCCTCTTTTACCTGTTCGGCTGATCCCCAGGTATTTCAAATTCATCCCGTTCTTTTGCTGGGTCTCTTCGATGAAATCTTCTATCGGCCGCTGCAAACCCCTGAAAATGTGTTCAATCCTGCAGCCAATTTCCTGGTGTTGCTCGGGGTGCTTTATGCCCTGGCGACGTTCCGCCGTACGCCGTCAAACCGCCTGAAGCTTGCCGTCGCGCTTGGCGCACTCGTCCCATTGGCGATAGCCTTCGGATTGATTCCGCCTGGATGGCTCATTGAGATTCCGTTTATCGCGAATATTGTCCACATCAGCGACGTCTTCTCACCCATCCTTATCATTCACCTGATTGTATTGGCCGGTTTCGGTTACCAAGCCGCTGCGGCCCGGCTGGGCACACCCGAAGGCCGTGGCGACATGATCGTCTCCGGGATCCTCCTGTTCACGCTTATTTATCCTTACATCGCCCTCACCCACACCGGTGACCATTCAGCTTTTCCCTCACTTTATTGGACAACCCGCATGCCGGTCAGTCCGTTCGTCTGGGGCAGTCTTGCCTCTCTGCTCGTGGCGAGCGTCATCCTTGCCCTCGTCATGCGCCGCTCGCTGGTTCGTGGCAGCTGGTCTGTAACCCGCGCCATTTTGGCGGTCACAAGCTTGGTTGTCCTGCTTTGGCGTCAGGGCCCCCAAGCCCGCATCGGGTTCGACCCATATGTATTTCATCCAGCCACACGGGCCGATTTTCATGCCACACCTCCGGTGGTGAAAACCATGCTCGACAACCATGGCACCCCATTCCGTGCCGTTGGCTTTGAAGGCATCCTTTTCCCCGGATGGACCGGTGTGTATGGCTTGGAGGGAGTGTGCGGCCCCGAAGCGCTCATCAACCCGTACTACCGTGAGCTGCTTGAAGGCTGTGGTGTTGACCGTCCGTGGATCTGGCGCTACGCGGTGCATGTTAATACAACCGCCGGACTCAAGCCGGTCTACGACTTTCTCAATATAAAGTATTACCTTGGGCTTTACAGGGATCAAAACCGAATTAACCCCACCCTGCTTACGGCAAAGACGGACGATCCTGACGCAGTTTATATAAGCGACGCGGTCTGGCCGAGAGCCTTTTTTACCGATCGCCTGGCAGTGTATGATACTCCAGCTGAACTGGGGCAGCTGGTTCGCCATGGGGATGGACGGCCCTTTGCGGCCATCCAGTCAATCGACCGTGCACAAACCCTCGCATTGTCCACTGACCTGGCCGGTCGGGCCGTCATACCTGCGGTCAATTATCGGCTGACCAACAATAACACCTCATTTGACGTCATGGCAAAAGGACCGGGCATGATCGTTCTGCAGGAATCGTGGCTTAAGGACGACTTCCGCGTGAAAATAAATGGCCGCCCGGCTGAATATCTCCGCATCAATCATGCCTTCAAAGGCGTCGCCATCGATGCCGCCGGCACTTATCATGTCACGTTCGCCTACTGGCCCCGTCATTTCACCCTTGCACTTATGCTGGCGGCGGGAGGCCTGTTGTTATTTGTCGCAGGAACCTGCTGGCTTTGGAACCTGGATGAAAAAAAGAACCGCATTGATATTCGGACTTCCACCTGACGGTGTGCGCTTTTTGCCGATAAAACCTTTTTTCCTCCTCCTTCGATAAATACGCACCTGCGGCAAAGCGGACAAAACGTTTTGCCGTCACTACAACATGAGTGAAACCAAAGAATGTAAAACCGCGAACTGCCCGGTTTGCCAGAGCGCACGCATCAACCGTGCCTTTGGCATCCCCGAGCCTTACATCATGCGTTGTGCCGATTGCAATTTTCTCTTTCTCCATCCACAGCCATCTGATGAAGCGCTTCGACTCATCTATACCGACACCTATTTCCTGGGGGCAACGGATGAACGGATGCGCGCCCAGGTCGCAGATTTGAAAACGGCCACGGCCGGGCTCTACCTTGATCGGCTCGCCAGCCAGGGAATCCACGAAGGTCGCCTGCTGGAGGTCGGCTGCGGCGATGGTTACCTCCTGGCCGCGGCCGAGCGCCGCGGCTTCGAGGTCACTGGCGTGGAATACTCCGAACCGGCCGCCCAACGCGCCCGGGCGGGATTGTCCCGGGGACGAGTGCTCGTCGGGGAACTCTCCCAGGTGGAATTGCCTTCCGCGGCGTTTGATGCCTGCATCCTCGCCGATGTCATCGAGCATGTCCGCGATCCCCGGTCTTTGCTGACCGCAGTCCGGGAACGCCTAAAACCAGGCGGATGCCTGCTGATTGCTACTCCCTCCACGGATTCCTGGAGCGCCCGCCTGATGGGCCGGCGCTGGATGGAGTTCAAGACCGAGCACATGTCCTACTTCAACCGGCGCACCCTGGAGTCGCTGCTTTCGCAAACCGGCTTTCAATCGATTCATTTTTTCCCGGGGTATAAAATGATCTCGCTCCATTACGTGAAGGCTCACTTCGAATCCTACCCGGTGCCGCTGTGGACTTCGCTGGTCCGGTTCACTTTTGGCTGGCTGCCGCGCGGCATGCTGGAGAAGCCGCGCCGCCTCGCCGGCAGTGGCTTGCTGGTGCTGTCGATCAAAGGCCATGGTCCGTCTCCTTTATGAAGCCCCTGCCTGTTCCCTGCACCCTCACTGTCGTCGTGCCCGTCTTCAATGAGGGCAATACCGTGCGCGAGACCATCGACGCGCTGCTGGCCAAACATATCACGGGGATCCAGTTCGAGATCATAATCGTGGAGAGCAATTCGACCGACGGATCCCGCGATATCGTGCTCGGTTACAGGGCCGATCCGCGCGTGAAGCTTATCCTGGAGGACATTCCGCGCGGCAAAGGACATGCCGTGCGCGCCGGCCTCGCCCGTGCCACCGGCGACATCATCCTTATCCAGGATGCCGACCTCGAATACGACCTCGACGATTATGAAGAGTTGCTGGTTCCGATCATCACCGGCCGGCAAACCTTTGTCCTCGGGTCGCGCCACGGCCGGAGCGGTTGGGCCATCCGCAAGTTCGACGACCAGCCGCTGCACGCCTTGCTCATGAATCTCGCGCACTGGACGTTCACCCTGATGATCAACGCCGCACTCGGCATCTGGCTGCACGATCCATTCACGATGTACAAGGTCTTCCGCCGCGACTGCCTGGACGGTCTGACGTTCGAGAGCAACCGTTTCGATTTCGATTGGGAACTGCTCATGAAGCTCGTGCGCAAGGGCCACCACCCCATTGAGATCCCCATCTCCTACAAATCGCGCTCCTTCAAGGAAGGCAAAAAAATATCCATGATTCGCGATCCGCTCACCTGGCTGCGCGCGGTGGTAAAATACCGATTTGTTAAGCTCTGAATGGCTTGGTCTCTGCCATGCGTCATCCCAAACGCTTCCCTCCCAGCATTAGATTGTTGCGCAAAATCGACCCACCCAAAGCCTTGGTTCTTGTCACGCTTCCCTATCGTTAGCTAAAACTCCATTTTCATTATTATCTTATCTTAGCTTAATGGCCAAAATCCTTCTCGTCACCGGTTCTTCCGGTCTCATTGGTTCCGAAGTCTGCGTGTATTTTTCGCGCGAACTCGGCTACTCCGTCCATGGTGTGGACAACAACCAGCGCGCCGTCTTCTTCGGCCCGCAGGGCGACACGCGTTGGAACCAGCAGCGTCTCGTGCGCGAGCTGCCCGGCTTCCAGCACCACGAGCTCGATATCCGCGACCGCGCCGGGGTGCTCGCCCTGGTTCGGCAGCTCAAACCGTCGGCCATCGTCCACACCGCCGCCCAGCCCAGCCATGACCGTGCGGCGGCCATCCCCTTCGACGACTTCGACACCAATGCCGTCGGCACCCTCAACCTGCTCGAAGCCGCCCGCCAGGCCTGCCCCGAGTCTCCCTTCGTGAACATGAGCACGAACAAGGTTTACGGCGACGCCCCCAATGCCATCGCCCTCCAGGAACTCGAGACCCGCTGGGACTACGCCGACCCAGCCTACGCGCACGGCATTCCCGAGACCTTCACCATCGACCAGTCGAAACACTCCCTGTTCGGCGCCTCGAAAGTCGCCGCCGACGTCATGGTGCAGGAATACGGCCGCTATTTCAACCTGCCCTCGTGCTGCCTGCGCGGCGGCTGCCTCACCGGGCCCAACCATTCCGGCGTCGAGCTGCACGGCTTTCTCAGCTACCTTGTGAAATGCAACCTCGAAGGCCGTGAGTATAAGGTTTTCGGATACAAAGGAAAGCAGGTGCGCGACAACATCCATTCGCTCGATGTCGCCCGCTTCATGGCCGCCTTCGTCTCGGCGCCGCGCGCCGGCGAGGTCTACAACCTCGGCGGGGGTAAAGCCAACTCCTGCTCCATTCTCGAGGCCTTCAAGATCACGGAGAAATTCACCGGCCAGCGCCAAGTCCATGCCTACCTGGATCAAAACCGCATCGGCGACCACATCTGCTATTACTCCGACCTGCGCAAAATGCGCGCACACTATCCCGGCTGGGACCTCACCGTCAGCCTCGAGGAGACCATCCGCCAGATCGTCGAGGCCTGGCGCCGGCGGCAGGCGGGGTAACGTCATGGATCCGGCCGGATTTTTACGCCTTTCCGCCCGGGGACAGTTGTATCAAGCTTGAGCGATGCGAATCCTCCTCTCCGGCGCCTGCGGTTTTGTCGGCAGCACCCTCGCCCGCGCGCTGGCGGGATCCGGCCATCAGGTTCTTGGCTTGGACAATTTCATCCGTCCCGGCAGCGAAGCCAACCGCCTCGAACTGAAAAAAATCGGCGTGAAGTTTCTTCATGCCGACGTGCGTGCAGCCAGCGATTTCGAGCCGCTGCCGGCGTGCGATTTCGTCATCGACGCCGCCGCCAATCCCAGCGTGCTGGCCGGCGTTGACGGTCGCACCAGTTCGCGCCAGATCGTCGAGCACAACCTCGCCGGCACGGTCAACCTCCTCGAATACTGCAAGCAGCACCATGCCGGTTTCATCCTGCTCAGCACCAGCCGGGTTTACTCGATTGCCCCGCTGGCCGCGCTGCCGGTCGTCGCGGAGCGCGGCGCTTTCCGGCCCGACCCGCGCACACCGCTGCCGCCGGGCCTGACCGCCAACGGCCTGGACGAAACATTTCCAACCCTCGCGCCGATTTCACTGTACGGCGCTACGAAACTCGCCAGCGAGGCGCTGGCTCTCGAGTACGGCGAAAGTTTTCGCTTCCCCGTTTTCATCAATCGCTGCGGCGTGCTCGCCGGCGCCGGACAGTTTGGCCGGCCCGACCAGGGCATTTTTGCGTTCTGGCTAAACTCCTGGCTGCGCCGCCGGCCACTCAGCTACATCGGCTTTGGCGGCCACGGTCATCAGGTGCGCGACTGCCTGCACCCGCGCGACCTCATGCCGCTGCTTGAAAAACAACTGGCCGCACCCTCGCTCCCGCCGGCCGACCGCACCGTCAATGTTTCCGGCGGAACGGCTTCCGCCATGTCGCTGCTCCAACTCAGTGAATGGTGCGCGAAGAAATTCGGCCCGCACACCGTCGCGGTCGATTCCGCGCCACGCCCCTTTGATCTTCCGTGGATCGTGCTCGACTCCGCCAAGGCCTCGCGGTTGTGGAGCTGGCGGCCGCAAACGCCCCTGGCCGCCATCCTCGATGAAATTGCCGCCCATGCCCAGGCGCATCCCGAATGGCTCGATCTCAGCGCCCCGCTAATTTCTGATGCCCGATCCTAAACCCCCGCTCACGCTTTTTTCGATCGTCATCCCCGCGCGCGACGAGGAAGCCTCGCTGCCGTCCACCTTGCGCGATCTGCACGCAACCTTCGCCACGGAAAACATTCCCCACGAAATTGTCGTCATTGACGACGGCAGCCGCGATCAAACTTGGGCCGTGCTGCAAAGCCTCCGCGCAGAAATCCCCACGCTTCTTCCCGTGCAGAACCTCGGCCCGCACGGCTTCGGCAACGCTGTCATCTGCGGCCTCGATCATATGCACGGCGACGCCTGCGCCATCATGATGGCCGATGCCTCCGACGCGCCCGGCGACGCCGTGAAGTACTGGCGCCTGCTCAACGATGGCTGGGACTGCGCCTTCGGCAGCCGCTTCGTCAAAGGCGGCCAGGTCGTTGATTATCCCCGGCTCAAACTTTTCATCAACCGCCTCGCCAATTTTTCCATCAGAATCCTGTTTAACATCCCCCTGAATGACACCACCAATGCCTTCAAGGCCTACCGCCGCACCGTCATTGATGGCGGCCGTCCTTTCCTTTCACCGCATTTCAACCTCACCGTCGAGATCCCGCTCAAAGCCATCGTGCGCGGCTATTCGTGGACGGTCATCCCCATCTCATGGCAGAATCGGCAACACGGCGCGGCCAAACTCAAGATCAAGGAAATGGGCAGCCGCTACTTTTTTATCTGCGCCTACGTGTGGTTTGAAAAATACTTCAGCCGTGGCGACTACCGGCGCAAATAAGCACCTGCGCAAAAACACCTTGTTTGTCGCCGTGGGCTGCGCTTCATTGAAGGAGTGTTTTCAAACTCCAAAGCCATACCGCCATCGGCTGGAAAAGCGCAGGGCAAGGCGGAGTCGAGGAGCCAATGCCCGGAGGGCCTTGGCCCTCGACGCGAACGGTATCGCTTTGCAGTTTGAATACACTCCTGACCTTTTATGATCTATCTACTCGGAGGTTCCGGCTACGTCGGCCACGCCTATCAGGCCCTGTTCACCCGCAAAGGCATCCCTTTTCGCAATCTTCGCCGGACCGAACTGGATTACGCCCAGCCCGCCCTGCTCGTGGCCGCGTTGAAGCGCGACAAACCTGATTTCCTCATCAACGCCGCCGGCTACACGGGCAAACCCAATGTCGATGCCTGCGAGCTGCACAAGGCCGAGTGCCTTCTCGGCAATGCCGTGCTGCCCGGCCTCATTGCCCAGGCCTGCGCCGAGGCCGGCGTGCCCTGGGGCCACGTCTCTTCCGGCTGCATTTATAACGGCGCACGCGCGGATGGCCGCGGCTTTACCGAGAACGACCCGCCCAACTTCACCTTTCGCTCGCCACCGTGCAGTTTCTACAGCGGCACCAAGGCCCTCGGCGAAGAAGTGCTCGCCGGCCAGCCCAATGTTTATGTCTGGCGCCTGCGCATCCCCTTCGATCACGTCGAAAGCCCGCGCAACTATCTTACCAAGCTCATGCGCTATCAGCAACTGCTGGAAGCCACCAACTCCATCTCGCAGCTGCACGAGTTTGTCGCCGCCACCCTCGCTTGCCGGGAAAAACGCGTGCCCTTTGGCACCTACAACATCACCAACCCCGGCCAGGTGACCACGCACGAGGTAGTCGAACACATCAAACGCAGTGGCGTCTGCCGGAAGGAATATAGGTTTTTTAAGGATGAGGACGAGTTCATGCACGTCGCGGCCAAAACCCCCCGATCCAATTGCGTGATGGATTCCTCGAAGCTCGCATCGGTCGGCATCGAACTGACCGAAGTCCATGAATCGATAGAACAGGCTTTGCGTGATTGGAAAAAACCATGAACTGCAAAGAAGCCAAGAATCTGGAGCTGGATGATCGCGCCGAGGAGATCGCAAAACTCACGATTGATGCCGCCATTCGCGTCCATCGCGAACTCGGCCCGGGCCTGCTCGAAAGCGTTTGCCAACATTGCCTGGTCCATGAGCTGACCCAAACAGGCATTCATGCACGTAGCGAGGTTCCCATCCCCATCAGTTACCGTGGTTTGAATTTCGACGCTGCCTTCCGTGCCGATCTCATCCTCGATGATCGGGTATTGATCGAACTCAAGGCCGTTGAAATACTGCTTCCCGTGCCACAAGGCACAAATCATCACCTACATTAAACTTACCCGCCTTCCGCTTGGCCTGCCCATCAACTTCAACGTTTCACTCCTTAAAGACGGCCTCCATCGGATCATCCACCCTGCTCTTCTTAGAGATTCTTAGCTTCTTGGCAGTAAACATGAATATTCTCGTCACCGGCGGCTGCGGTTTCATCGGCAGCAATTTTATTCGCCAGCGTCTCACCGAAAAAAATTCGCCGCTCACGAAGCTCGTCAATCTCGACCTGCTCACCTACGCCGGCAATCCCGCCAACCTCGCCGACCTCGCCGGCGACCCGCGCTATGTTTTCGTCCAGGGCGACATCGGCGACGAAACCCTCGGCGGACGCCTGCTGGCCGAGCACGGCATCGATGCCATCGTGAATTTCGCCGCCGAATCGCACGTGGACCGTTCCATCGATTCGCCCGAGCCGTTCATCCAGACCAATGTTGTCGGCACGCTCCGCCTCCTCAACGCCGCACGCCGCCACTGGGCGGCGCTGCCCGCACCGAAGAAAAACTCGTTTCGCTTCCTGCATGTTTCCACCGACGAGGTCTATGGCACCCTCGCGGCATCCGACCCCGCCTTCACCGAGGAAACCAATTTCGCGCCCAACAGCCCCTACGCCGCCTCGAAGGCGGCCAGCGACCACCTTGTGCGCGCCTGCCAGCACACCTACGGCCTGCCCACCCTGACGACCAACTGCTCGAACAACTACGGCCCGTATCATTTCCCGGAAAAACTCATCCCGCTCATCATCCTCAATGCCCTCGACGGAAAACCGCTGCCCGTTTACGGCGACGGCATGCAGGTTCGCGACTGGCTCTACGTTGAAGACCATGCCGCTGCCATCTGGCTCGTGCTGCAGCGCGGCCGCCTCGGCGAGACCTATAACATCGGCGGGCTCAACGAGCAGCCCAACCTCGAGGTCGTGAAACTCATCTGTTCGCTCCTCGATAAAAAATCCCCGCGCACCGACGGCAAATCCTATGCCGCGCAGGTCGCGTTTGTGGCCGACCGGCCGGGCCACGATCGCCGCTACGCCATCGATTGCTCAAAGCTCCAGCGCGAACTCGGCTGGCGCCCGAGCGAAAACTTTTCCACCGGCCTCGAAAAAACCGTGGACTGGTATCTCGCCCACCGGGCCTGGTGCACGGATATCACGGCCACGCGCTATGCGCGGGAGAGGCTTGGGGCGTTGCCACAGGCGAGAGGCAAGGGGCCATAGGCGATGGGAACCGGATTTCATGATTTACAAGTCTGGCGTGAGGCAAAAGCCCTCGCTGTCACAATCTACACCACCACTGCCACCGTGCGTGACCAAAGCCTCCGTGATCAGATGCGTCGTTCCGCCGTGAGCGTGCCCTCCAATATTGCAGAAGGAGACGAACGAGATACCGACAAGGAATCCATTCGTTTTTTCTACATTGCGAAAGGATCACTCGCTGAACTTTGCACCCAAATCGAAATTGCCCAGGAAGTTGGCCTCATTCCACCGCAAACGGCAGAATCTATTTTGTCGCAAGCTACCCTCATTGGCCGAAAACTTGGCGCTTTGATCAAAGCCCGAATACCTCATGCCACCTGACCCATCGCCTATCGCCCATAATCCATCGCCTGCGGCCAAAATGATCCCGCGCCGCGGAATCATTTTGGCCGGGGGCTCCGGCACGCGGCTCTACCCCCTCACCATCGCCGTGAGCAAGCAGCTCATGCCCGTCTATGACAAGCCGATGGTGTATTATCCCCTCTCGGTGCTCATGCTCTCGGGCATCCGCGAGATTTTGATCATCTCCACGCCGCAGGATCTGCCGCTCTTCCGCCGGCTGCTGGGCGACGGCTCCCAGTTTGGCCTGTCGTTCACCTACGCGGAGCAGCCCAGCCCCGATGGCCTTGCGCAAGCCTTTATCATCGGTGCGGATTTCATCGGCGACGCACCCTCCGCGCTCGTGCTCGGCGATAATCTTTTCTACGGCAATGAATTCTCAAAATCCCTCGGCGCCGCCTCCGCCCGTGCCAGCGGGGCAACCATCTTCGGCTACCATGTGCGCGATCCCCAGGCCTACGGTGTCGTTGAGTTTGCACCTGATGGCCGCGTGCTCTCGCTCGAGGAGAAACCCAAGGCTCCGAAATCCAATTACGCCATCCCCGGCCTTTATTTTTATGACCGTGACGTCGTCCCGCTCGCGCGCAGCCTCAAGCCTTCGGCGCGCGGTGAACTCGAAATCACCGACCTCAACCGCCTCTACCTGGAGGCAGGCAAACTCCAGGTCGAGCTTCTCGGCCGCGGCACGGCGTGGCTCGATACGGGCACCCATGACTCCCTCCTCGAAGCGGGAAATTTCGTGAGCATCATCGAGAACCGCCAGGGCTTGAAAATCGCCTGCCCCGAGGAAATTGCCTGGACCCAAGGCTGGATCAACCGCGCGCAACTTGAAGCCAACGTCAAGAAACTCGGCAAATCCGCCTATGGGCAGTACCTGGTGCGCCTGCTCGCCGAAACGAAGGTTTAACGCTGAGAACGGAGAGACTTCGCGGGTTGCTAGCTGGCATTCAACTTTCAACTTTCAACCAGCTTGAAACTATCTGCAGTCATTCCGCTCTACAACTGCCTGCCGCTCACGCAGGCCATGCTCGTGAGCCTGCAGGCCACGCTTCCGCCCGGGCTGACCTGTGAAATCATCTTCGTGGACGACGGCTCGACCGACGGCACGCGCGAGTGGCTCGCGACGCTGGCCGATCCGTCCATTCGCGTCGTGCTCAACGAGAAAAACCTCGGCTACGCCGCCGCCAACAACCTCGCCGCCACGCTGGCCCGCGGCGAATTTCTCGCTCTGCTCAACAACGACCTCGTGCTCCTGCCCGGCTGGCTGCCGCCGATGCTGGACGCTTTTGTGCGCTTGCCCCGCGCCGGCATCATCGGCAACTGGCAGTTCACTCCCGGCACGCAGGCGCTGGATCATCGCGGCGTGCGCTTCGATCTGCTCGGCCGTCCCCTTCATGACTCCAGCCGCCCCTGGTTTCCCCGGGCCTACACGCGCTACCGCGCGGTCACCGCGGCCTGCTGCCTTTTGCGGGCCGACGTCTTCAATGCGCACGGCGGCTTCGACCCGGCTTTCCGCAACGGCTATGAGGACATCGACCTGTGCCTGCGGCTCGGGCGCGCCGGGTTCCGCCATTATGTGGCCAACCGCAGCCACGCACTTCATCATCTGAGCGCCTCGCCCACCCGGCACGCGAAGGAAAATGAAAACTTCCGCCTGTTCATGGCCCGCTGGGGACGCGAACCCACCTTTCGCTATCGCGGCCTTGTTTATCTGCAACGCTACTGGAACCGCCCGTGGCGCTTCAACGGCCCACGACTATGCCTTGCTCTCGCCTGGGCCACCACTGGCCGCTCCTGTGATACCCTCGCCCGCTGCCTCAAAACCACGATCAAAGGCTAGCAGGCGGCCGCCGTCACCACCGCCCGTGTTCATCGCTTGCCTGCGGCAGGTTCCCTTCCCATTGTCCCCTCGCTGCGCCTTTCCGCTTGGATCGGGCAAACGGCTTCAACGTTAAACTCCTCTCCGTGTGACCATCTCCGTCGTCGTCCCCTGTTATAACGAAAGCAAGACCATCGCCGAACTGCTCCAGGCCGTGCGGCGCTCGCCTGCCGGCCCGGTGGAGCTGATCGTGGTGGACGATTGCTCGACCGACGGCACCCGGGAGTGGCTGCAGGGGCCGGGCGCCAGCCTGGCGGATAAAACCCTTTTTCACGAAAGAAACCAGGGCAAGGGCGCCGCGCTGCGCAGCGGCATCCGGGTTGCCACGGGCGACATCGTCGTCATCCAGGATGCCGACCTCGAATACGACCCGACCGAGTACCCCCTGCTCATCGAGCCCATCCAGCGCGGCATGGCCGATGTTGTTTTTGGCTCACGTTTCCAGTCCAGCCGGCCCCACCGCGTGGCTTACTTCTGGCACATGGTCGGCAACCGCTTCCTCACCCTGCTTTCCAACATGTTCACCAACCTCAATCTCACCGACATGGAATCGTGCTACAAAGTTTTCCGCCGCGAGATCATCCAGGGCATCACCATCGAGGAAAACCGTTTTGGCTTTGAACCTGAAGTCACCGCCAAAGTGGCGCACCGTGGCTGCCGCATCTACGAAGTCGGCATCTCTTATTTCGGACGAAGCTATGCCGAAGGGAAGAAAATCGGGTGGAAGGACGGCGTCCGTGCTTTCTATGTGATCCTGAAGTACAATCTTTGGCGGCGCAATTGATCGCTCGGCTGCGATGCTTCTCCTCGATCTGACCCACACCAGCCACACGCAGGCCCGCACCGGCATCCAGCGCGTCGCCCGCCAGCTTCACACCGCGCTTTGCGCCCAAGGCGGAGAAATCGCCGTATGCTTCGACCGCTGGCAAAAAAGCTGGCGAACGCTCGAACCGTGGGAGGAAAACAACCTCTCGGCCAAGGGCGCCGCCGCCTCTCGCGGCGCAAACTGGCCGTGGCGCGCCCGCCTTCGCGGCACGCTGCGCCGCCACCTCGGCCGCACGCCGCCTCTCGCCTCCCGCCTCCCGCCTCCCGCCTCCACCAGCCTGCTCGTGCCCGAAATTTTCTCGCCCGGCGTGGCTGACGCCCTGCCCGCGCTCTTCGCCCAAGCCAGCGGCCCGCGCGCCGCCATCTTCCACGACGCCATCGCCCTGAAGCTGCCCGAGCTCACGCCGGCAAAAACCGTCGCACGTTTCCCCGCCTATCTGCGCGAGTTGCTCGCCTTCGACGGCATCGCCGCCATCTCCGAAGACTCGCGCCAGTCGCTGCTCGATTACTGGCGGTGGCTCGGCGTAAACAACCCGCCGCCGGTGCAAACCATCCCCCTCGGCCTCTCCCTTCCGGCGCCCAGCGCCGGAAGCATCTCAAATCCGAAATCTCAAATCTCAAATTCTATACTGAGCGTCGGCAGCGTGGAAGGCCGCAAGAACCACCTCGCCCTGCTCGACGCCTGCGAACAGCTCTGGGCGCGCGGCCTGCATTTCGAGCTGCATCTGATCGGCCTCACCCACCCGCAAACCGGCCGCGCCGCCCTCGATAAAATCGTCGCGCTCCAGGCCGCCGGCCGGCCGCTGCGCTACAGCGGCCCGGTGGACGACGCCACGGTCGCCGCCGCGTACGATGCATGCCAGTTCACGGTTTACCCATCGCTCATGGAGGGCTTCGGCCTGCCCGTGCTCGAAAGCCTCGCCCACGGCAAACCCTGCGTGTGCTCCGGCCACGGCGCGCTCGGCGAGGCCGCACGCGGCGGCGGTTGTGTCGCGCTCGATGCGGTGGATGCCGGTTCGCTCGCCACCGCCATCCTGCGGCTGCTGCAAAACCCCTCCGACCTCGCCGCGCTCGCGGCGGCGGCCCGCGCCCGCACCTTCAAATCGTGGCATGACTACGCCGCCGAACTCTCTGCCTGGCTGCCGACGCTCTCGAAGCGAACCAAGCGACAAGTATCAGGTATCAAGTAACAAGATAGTCCTGCAGCCACCGCGCGCTCTTGTTACTTGGTACTTGTTACCTGCTACTTTGCCTCCGTTGTTGCTTGTTACCTGATACCAGTTACTTCCGCCGACGGCGGCGCCTTTGCATTTGCTAAGCACCGCGCGTTGATTCAACTTCGAAAATTCATGGCGTTCTCTCTATTCTCCAAAAATAAAAAGGCCCTGCTCGATCGCTGCCGCGACGATCCCACGACCAAGATGCGGTTGAAATACGCGCCCTTCTACCACGCCATCGACGCCCAGCGCGGCACGGATATCCGCCTCGACGGGCGCGACATGATCATGCTTTCGAGCAACGATTACCTCGGGCTGTCGTTCCACCCGAAAGTCATCGAGGCCGGCCGCGCCGCGCTGCTCGAATGGGGTTCAAGCACGACCGGGGCCCGCCCGTCCAACGGCTCGCGCGCCTATCACTTGCGCCTCGAGGAAAAACTCGCCGCCTTTCTCGGCCGCGAGGCCTGCCACGTGCACTCCGCCGGCTACCTGTCCTGCCTCTCCAGCATCGCCGCCTTTGCCCAAAAGGGCGACTTGATCCTCGCCGATAAAAACATCCACTCCTGCCTGTGGGACGGCATCCGCCTCTCCACGGCCTCGGCCGAACGCTTTTCCCACAATAATCCCGACGACCTCCGCTCGGTCGCCGCCACGCTCGACCCGTCCGCTCCGAAAATACTCGTCGTCGAAGGCGTTTACTCGATGGAAGGCCACATTACCCGCCTGCCCGAAATCATGGAAGTGGCCGATGCCCATGGCTGCTTCAGCGTGGTGGACGATGCGCACGGCTTCGGCGTGCTCGGCCGCGAGGGCCGTGGCACGGTGGATCATTTCAAGCTCAATGACCGGGTCGATGTCATTTGCGGCAGCCTGTCGAAATCGCTCGCCAGCACCGGCGGTTTCATCGCCGCCTCGAGCGACATCATCGAGTACCTGCGCTCGCACTCGAAACAGACCATCTTCAGCGCCGCGCTCAGCCCCAGCCAGGCCGCCTGTGCCGAAGCTGCGCTCGGGATCATGCAAACCGAGCCGCAGCATCTCGAGCGCCTCTGGAAAAACACCCACCGCTACCGGGCCATGCTCAAGGGCCTCGGCCTGGACACTTGGGACAGCGAGACGCCCGCCGTGCCGATCGTGCTGGGCTCAAAGGAACGCGTTTACCTTTTCTGGCGGGCGCTGCTCGAAAAAAATGTTTTTACCGTCATGTCCATTTCCCCGGCCGTGCCCGCGGGGAAAGATCTCATCCGCACCGCCGTCTCCGCCATGCACACGGACGAACAGATCGACAAAATCGGCGACGCGATGGCCTACGCGCTGAAGAAGATCTAGGCGATTAAGGTAGGGGCGGCTGCCCCCCAGCCGCCCGTTGGCTTCGGCCCGTTGAAGGGCAACGGGCCCTACCAATAACGGACGGCTTTCCCACCTTTGTGCTCTATTGTGGCCAGGTTTTCCTGGATTCCTGGCTTCTGTATTAAAATTTTAGCGCCGCGCGCAACGCGGCCGCGGTGTCGGCCCAGCGAGGCAAGGTCCGCGCGGCGGCCGCCGCCTGGAGCTTTTGCCCGACCGCGGCGTCGGTCAGCACTGCGCGCAGCGCTGCTTTCCAGGCCGCCATGTCGGCCGGCGCAACCGCGAGGCAGCCGCCGGCATCGGCATTCTCCCGCAGCACCGGCAGGTCGCTGCACACACACGGCACGCCGCGCCAGAGCGATTCCAGCAGCGGCAGGCCGCAGCCCTCGGCCAGGGTCGGAAAAACACTCGCGCGCGCCTGTCCGTAAAGCGCCCCCAGCGTCCGGTCATCCGCCGCCTCGTGAAAATGCAGGCCAGGAAAGTTTTTCCGCAGCGATTTTATCTTTTCCGCGATCGGCCGGCCAAAATGCGGATTCACCCGGCCGACGAAATGCAGCTCGAACGCCAGGCCCTCGCGCCACAGTTCCACGCATACCTCGAGCAGGAAGGCCTGGTTTTTTCGCGGCTCGACGATCCCGACGCACAGTAATAGATTTGAAATTTGAGATTTGAGATTTGAGATCAACGGCGCGCGGGGCGCGCCGTTGAAGTCCGCGCCGAGCAAAATCGTTTCAACTTTCGCCCGCGGCTCCACGCCCTGCCATCGCCAGAACCCCGCCAGGTCGCGCCGGCTTGCCTCGGACACCGCCAACACGCGGTCGAAACAGGCGAGCATCTTAAGGTATTCGGGATGCCGCGCCACGCTCTGCGGCCAGGTGACATGCGGCAGCTTGAGCGGGATCGCATCGTGAAATACCGCCGCCAGCCGGCACGGCGGACTCCTTAAGAATTCCCAAAATCCGGGCCGCTCGGCCTCGGAAAAAAGTTCACCCGTGAGAAACCAGTCATCTTTCGCCACGGCGCGGTTCCAGTCGGACCACACCACCGGCTGGATCGCCGCGCCAAGCTCGTCGCGCAGGCGCTCACTCACACGCGTGAGACCGGAGCGATGGCCGGCCGAGGCGGACTTGGTGACGTCAAAAAAAATCATGGTGCGCGCGGATTTGGAGGGATTTTTAACCACTAATGCACACTAACAGGCACTAATTTTTTTTAACCGCAGATGAACGCGAATGAACACGGATTCGGATTTTGAACACGGAGGTCACAGAGTACACGGAGGGAGGATTGTGCTGCATTCGCAGCACAGTTTTTCATAGCAGCCCATCCGCGTGTATTCGTGTTCATCTGCGGTTAAAACCGGTTCGAATCCGTGATAATCCCTGGCCAGAAATCAATAAGTATACATCAGTGGTTAAAAAGAGATTAGTGTGAATAGTGCTCATTCGTGTGCATCAGTGGTTAATACGGTTGAACCCGGGTTTAAGATGGCCTGCTCGAACTGCGCGAGCAGGCGGGCGGCATTCTTGTGCGCGTCGAAATTTTCTCCAACCCAGCGGTGCGCCGCGATCCGCAGCGATTCGGCGAACTCGTCGTCGGACGCAAGGCGGCGCAGCGCGGTCAGCCACACCTCGGGTTCATCCACGGGTGCGACCAGGCCCGTGACTCCATCGGTCACCGCCTCAGTCGTGGCGGCAGCGGGCGAGGTGACCACCAGCACGCCGGCGGACATCGCCTCGGGGATGACGTTGGGCAGGCCGTCGCGGTCGCCACTGGGCGCGACGACGCCAGTGTGAATCAGCACATCGGCCCACGCGAGTTGGTCCCAAATTTCCCGCTGGGGCAGATGGCCGGTGAAAACCACGCGGCTGGCGAGGCGCAGTTCGCGCGCCAGCACTTCGAGTTCACCGCGCAAGGGGCCGTCGCCGGCGATGCGCGCTTCAAAGGCAAAACCCGCATCGCGCAGGCAGGCATAGAGGCGGAGCTGGTGGCGCAGCCCCTTTTTTTCGACGAGTCGGGCCACGCACAGCAGGCGCAGCGCCGTACGCGCCGTGCGCAGCGGCTTGAGCGGCGGCAGCACCTCGAGGCCGCGGCGGATGCAGGCAATTTTCCCAGGAGGCACGCCGCGTTCCATCAGCGTGCCCCGGCCCATCTCGGTGGACGTATGCACAAAGGCGGCGGGCCGGAGTTTTTCGCCCAACCACCAGTCACCGCCGTGCTCATAAATGTCGTAAGCGTGCGCGGCGGCGCTGTAGCGGTGGCCGTCGATGCGCCAGAGAATCCACGCGGCCGTGGCGGGTGCCCCACCCCACGCGGCATGGATGAGCGCGGGCGGATTTTTCCGAAAATGCCGCGCATAAACGCAGGCAAAGCCCGCGCCGAGCATGTTCTCCCAGAAATTCATCCACGCCGGTGCCCGCCGCGCGGCCAGGCCGCGCAGCAATTCGAACAGCACGCCCGGACGGCGCGCGGACTCGAACGGAATCTTCCAAAATAGTTCCACCAGCCGCCATTTTGAAAACCGCTCGACTCGCAGGGGCCCGGCTGGGCTGGTCGAAGTCCCGCGGAACGTTCCCCCGCCGCCATGCAACGAATAGATTTGCAGATTCACGCCGCGCGCCTGCATGCCGATGATTTCGCGCTGGAGGAACGTCTCCGTGGATTTTGGAAACGTGGTGAACAAATAGGCGATGGTGGGCGGTTTTTCGGTCAAGGCGGCGGCGGGCTTGGGGCGGGCCCGGCCAAGCATGCGACACGCGAGAGGCCGGAAGCTATCTCAAAATTCAAAATCGCCAGCGTTTGCACACCGCAGCGCCCGCCCGGCAGCCATTTTACCACGGCCTGCACGGATGCACGCGGATAGCCAAACCCCCGCTAATGTACGCTGATCTCGATCCTTTTTAGCCACAACCAGCAAACAGAGTGCATTCGATGGACATGGATTGACTCTGTTGAACATAAAAGAAACTGTGGGGTCGCCCCTGTTGTCCATGATAACCGTGCGCAACCACCTATACCCCAAGTCCCGCCGTTCGTGCGTAACGGCTTTCGTCGCAGTCGTCCTGGCCATCGTTTCCACCGCACCCGCCCTCGCCTTTTCCGGGGCCAGGTGTTGCTTCAGCGACTCAATCAAGGAGATCGCCTCCGACCCGAACGTGCAGGTGATTCGGCAAACGCTCATAGCATCGGAACACAATGAAGTCCTGAGGTTTTCCGTTTCACTAAAGATGCCGAACTTCGCGGAACTCGAAGACCGGATCGCCCATGGCGAGCAAATCCCGCACGCCGTCATGGAAGCCCGATACCTGCCATCGGAATCGGACTACACCGCGGTGGAAGCCTGGCTCATAGGACAGGGATTCACCCTCAGACAGGAGGATCCGAACCATACGAACATATTCTTGAGCGGAACGGTCTCCCAAATCGAGAACACGCTGGGCGTTTCCTTCGCCCGGGTCGCCACGGCCGAGGGGGAGTTTACCTCGGCCATCAGCGCTCCGAACCTGCCGGCAGAGTTTTCCAACGCAGTCCTCGGGATCAACGGCCTGCAGCCGCATCTTCGGATGCACCCCAGGAGCCGTTTCCAACCGAACTTCACCTCAATTGGCGGTCAAGAGTTTTTCGCGCCGGCCGACATTCTCGCGGCCTACAACGCCCCAAGTACGCTCAACGGCACCAAGCAGACGATCGCCGTTGTCATGGATGCAATGGTGGCCACCTCCGACCTCAGGACCTTTTACTCCACCATTGGCAGCACCGCGACCACGGCAAACTTCACCACCATTAAAGTCGATGGTGGGCCGACATCTCCAAGCCAAAATGAAGTCCGTGAAGCCGCACTGGACGTTGAGTGGACAAGCGGAACGGCCCCCGGCGCCCAAATCCGGCTCTACGCGATCCCTGATCTCAGCAATCTGTCCATCCACGACGCCAGCGTGCAAATTTTGGCCGACGCCCAGGCCAATAATATTACGGTCGTTTCGATCAGCCTGGGTGGTGCGGAGAGTGATTTTTCACCCTCGACCATGCAAACTGACAGCCAGGATTTTGCGCAAATGGCCGCGGCAGGAATCACCGTGCTTTTTGCCTCCGGGGACGGAGGCTCGAACCCGGGTGGTTCCGACGGAAGCTACAACGTGGCGAATCCGCGCGAGGCCGAGTATCCCGCCAGCGATCCGAACGTCGCGGGAGTCGGTGGGACCGAATTATTCCTTAACCAGAACACCCTTTCCTACGCCGGCGAGACCGTCTTCAGCACCATCTCAGGCGGCAGCGGTTTCGCTTCGGGTGGAGGTGTATCGCAATTGTTCGCACGCCCCACCTGGCAAACCGATGGCGGGTCGATTCTCAACACAAACCCGTTTCGCTGCGTGCCGGATGTCTCGATTGTTTGGGATTCCCTTTTCCAAAGCAGTAATTTTGGTTCCAGTGCGCTTGTCGTCGTGAATGGAGGAGATATCGGCGGAGGCGGCACGAGTCTTTCGGTTCAAGTCTGGGGTGGAATCGCAGCCCTCCTCAACCAGGCGCGCGCCACCGCCGGGAAACCCACCCTCGGGCTCCTCGGCCCGGCGATCTATCCCCTTCATGGCACCTCCGCCTTCAACGATATCACCAGCGGGAACAACGGATTTTACTCTGCCGGTCCCGGCTACGATTTGTGCACGGGCCTCGGCAGCCCAAATATCACCAACCTCGCCAACGCCCTTGGCACCGTGCCAACCGCTCCCACCCCCTCCTCGCCTGCCTCTGGCAGTGGCGGCGGCAGTAGCGGCGGTGGTGGTGGCGGAGGCGCACTCAGCTATTGGTTTTACCTCGCACTGGCCATGCTGCTCGCGATCCGCCTGGGAGCCCGTCGGGCTTCGTCCACGGGCGCCTAAAAAAATGGCTCCGCCATTTGGTAGACAGAGAAATAATTTTGTCGGATCCGGTGGATAGTTTTGAACCTTGGCG
>DATMNP010000139.1:0-21964 GCA_035568935.1 Opitutaceae bacterium
GACCGCGCCGAGTTTCAACGCCTGCGGGTCGATCGCATCATCGAAAAACCCTTCACCCTCGATGCCTTTGTCACCGCCCTCGCCGCCTTCGGCCTCGCCCGGCCCGCCCGCACCGAGATCCCCGCCGAAGCAACCCCGGCCAACTAACACATAGAGCACAAAGAATATTCCTGGCTTCATGGCTTCTTAATTAAACAATCCGATTATTTTAACTAGGAAGCCATGAAGCCGGAAAAAGGGGTTCCTTTGTGATCCTTGTGATCTTTTGTGGCTAAAATATTTTTAAAACTTTCCTAATGATAGTCGCGCCGCCCATCGAGCGCGCTTTTCAACGTCACCGAATCCGCATACAGCACGCCGCCACCGCTGGGCAGGCCAAACCCAATGCGCGTCACCTTTACGTCGCGCCCTTCGGGCAGATGCTCGATGATATAGTGACAGGTGGCCTCGCCCTCGACGTCGTTGGAGAGCGCAAGGATCAGCTCGCCCACTTCGCCCGACCCGATGCGCTCGCGCAACGCGGCAAGATTGAGATCGTCCGGCCCCACGCCGTGAATCGGCGAGAGCCGCCCATGCAGCACGTGATACACCCCCCGATACGCGCCGCTGCGCTCGATCGCCACCAGGTCCGGCACTTGTTCGACCACGCACACCAAACCCCCATTGCGCCGGCCATCCTCGCAAATCGCGCACCGCCCGCCCTCGGCCAGGTTGCCGCAACGCTCGCACCTCCTCACCGCGGCCGCGGCCTCCTGCAATGCCGCCACCAGCGCCGGCAGCCGCGCCGGTTTTTCCACCAGCAAATGCAGCGCGATGCGCTCCGCCGACCGGTAGCCGAGGCCCGGCAGCTGCTTGAGATATTTCTGGAGTTTCTCAAACGCGGGAGTCATGGCGGAAAAGTTATCGGTTCACTGTTCACGGTTCACTGTTTCCAAACCGTGAACTTTGAACCGTGAACTTACATCAAGCCAGGCATCTGGAAGGCCGAGGTCACCTTCTGCATCTCGGCGTCATTAAAATCCTTCGCCTGCTTCGCGGCATCCTGCACCGCAGCAAGCACGGTGTCCGACACGAATTTGGCCTCCTCCTTCAGAAACTCGGGATCGAGCGTCAGCGAAATAAACCGGCCCGCGCCGCTGATTTTTATCTTCACCGCGCCACCGCCGCTCGTGACATCGATTTCCTTCGCCTCGAGCTGGGCTTGGAGCGTCTCGATGCCACGCTGCATTTTCTGTGCTTGTTTGAGGAGTTTGCCTACGCCGGCCATAGTAAGAAGAGTTGAGGGTTGAAAGGTGAAAGTTGAGAGCCGTGCGGCGGATTAACGCGATAACAAATTTTGGGAAAACTTTTTTAACCGCGGATAGCGCGGATGATCGCGGATTTGGATCAAATTCTTAACCGCGAATGAACACGAATGTACGCGAATGGGCTGCAGTGAAAAACTATGCTGCTGGCACAGCACACGGCCCTGCGCCGTGTTGGCCGTCGGGTTGCGCCAGAAAGCGTTTCCGAAATGCTTTCTGCTCGCAACGACAGCCAGCAGCGTTTTTCAGCAGCCTGTTAATATCCGCGCAAATCCGCGTGATCCGCGGTTAGAAACCTGAATAAGTGCCTATCAGTGGTTAAAAACAATTCGCGTCTATTCACGTTCATTCGCGGTTAAAATCTCTTTATAGCCCTCGCGAAAAGTGGGGTAGCGCGGCCGCCAGCCGAGCTTGGTTTTAAGCTTGGTGTTCGCGATGATGCGGTCGGGCGTCACCGTGCGACGCCCGGCCGCAGGCTCGCCCGTGAAGCGCGGCGCCGGCAGGCCGGTCTGCGCGGCCAGCCACGCGGCAACCACTCCTTTCAAGGCCGCACCGTCATCGGCCACGTTGAAAATTTCGTTTGCCACCACCGGCGGCGCGCCAAACGCCGACCACATCGCCGCCACGATATCGTCGCGATGGATGAGATTCAGATGATAATCACTGCGCCCCGCCATCTCGCCCGCGCGTACTTGTTCGAGCAAGTGATGCCGCCCCGGCCCATAGATGCCCGCCAGTCGCAGGATAAACCATCGCGAGCACGGCAGAACCGCCGCCGCGGCCGTTTTTCCCGGCGCACGCAAGGGCCTCTCGGCTTCCAGCAAAAGCTGCGCGCGCGCGCCTGCTCCTCCCGTCGGCGCGGTTTCATCGACGGTCACGCCGCCGTCCTGCGGATAGACTGACGTGCTGCCCGTGTAAATCATCGTGCCCGCCGCGCCACGCACCTGCGCCCAGGCCAGGATTGAAGCCATGCCTTCAACATAGCTGCGCCGGTAGCCTTCGATTCCACCCCCTCCCGCGCTCACGCAATTTGCGACAAATTCCGCCCCGCCCGCCATGCGCCCATGCCACCCATCGCCCGCCAGGTCGGCCACGATCGCCTCGGCGCCGAGCGCCGCCAGCGCGGCGGCTCGCTCCGCGTTGCGCGTCAGCGTCGTCACCTGCATGCCGCGGGCCAGCGCCTGTCGCGCGAGCTCGCCGCCGACATAGCCCGCGCCAAAAACCACCAGCCGCTTCCCGCGAAAAAATCCATGTGCATCCGTGAGCATCGTGGTTAGTAGAGCATTTTAACCACTGATGTACACGGATGATCGCTGATCCGGAAGGAGACAGATAAAAAATGGGTCAAACCCAACCTCGTATTATCAGTGACTATAAGTGTGCATTAGTGGTTAATACGGTATTGTTCATCATGCCCACCGTTCTCGCAATCCTTCCCGAAAATTTTGAGGAAATTGAAGCCATCGCATCGGTCGACCTGCTGCGCCGCGCCGGCATCGAAGTCACCACCGCCTCGCTCGACGAACAAATTCATGTCACCGGACGCAGCGGCATCACGCTGCATGCCGACACCACCCTCGCCGTCGGGCTAACGCGCGACTTCGACTGCGTCTTTCTCCCCGGTGGCCCGGGCGTGAAGCACCTGCGCGCCGACCCGCGCGTGCGCGCCCTCGTGCAACGGCAGCACGCCGCCGGCCGCTGGCTCGCCGCCATCTGCGCCGCGCCGGCCGTCTTGCACGACGCCGGCTTGCTCGCCGGCCGCCGCTTCACCGCGCATTTCTACGTCGCCGGGGAATTGACGTCCATTCTCGCGAACGAACGCACCGTGGCCGACGGCAACCTGTTGACCGCCCGCGGCGCGGGCACCGCCATCGAATTTGGCCTGCTGCTCGTGGAAAAACTCGTCTCGCCCGCGAAGGCCCGCGAAATCGCCAAAACCATTTGCGCCTGAGCCTCATCGAAAAGGAATTTTAAACCGCGAACGACCAAAGAAAGACTTTTAGTTAACCGCAGATGGACGCGGATGAACGCAGATTTCCTTTATCCGCGTGCATCTGTGTTCATCCGCGGTTAAAAAAAGCCTTCATTCGCGGTCAAACTCCGACGGCAACCAAAATCACCCTTTGCGCAAGAAAAACTTCATGGGCCAATCAACAGAATTGCGCCGGAGACTTCTTTGCGTTGACCTAGCTCCAGTCAGGCAAGTCTCGGCCAATTAACATTCTGTGATTTCTGGCGTTATCCCGCCTTACCGCATCTTCGCCCCGGAAGTGACGCTGCGAAGCTTTCGCAATTTTTTCCCATGTGTGGCATAGCTGGATTTGTCAGCCCCTCCGACGCGCCGGCCGACCGCGAGGCCGCCGTCATGCGCATGTGCGCGGCCATGTGGCATCGCGGGCCTGACGATGGCGGTTCGGTCACGCAAGGCGAAGCCACCCTGGGCATGCGCCGCCTCGCCATCTTCGACCGGACGCACGGGCATCAGCCCATGACAACGGCGGATGGCCGTTTTCATCTCGTCTTCAACGGCGCCATCTACAACCACCGTGAGATTCGCACCGAACTCGAATCCACGGGCTACGCATTCAAGACCCGTTGCGACACCGAAGTTCTCCTCGCCGCGTTCGCACGCTGGGGCGAAGGCTGCCTTGATCGCTTGCGCGGCATGTTCGCCTTCGCCGTGTGGGACACGCGCGAGCAAAGCCTGTTTCTCGCGCGCGATGCCTTCGGCATCAAGCCGCTCTATGTGCACCACGCCGGCCCGCGCCTACTGTTCGCCTCCGAGCTCAACGCCCTGCTCACGGCCAGCGCCGTGGTTGCTGAAATCGACCCGCAGGCCATGGCCGATTACCTGTCCTGGCTCGCCGTGCCGGCGCCGCGCACGATCTGGTGCGGCATCATCAGCCTGCGGCCCGGCGAATGCATGACCTTCCACGCCGGGCATGTCTATCTCCGCCCCTGGTGGACCTTCCATAAGATTTCCGGAAAGGCCAAACCCTGCGCCACGCGCGACGATTTCATCCGCGAACTGCGCGCGAAGCTCGAAGACACCATTCGCGCCCATCTTCTCGCCGATGTGCCGGTGGGCGCGTTTCTCTCCGGCGGCCTCGATTCGTGCGTCATTGTCGGCCTCATGCAGCGCGCCAGCAGCACACGGCTGAAAACGTTTTCCATCGGCTTTGACGAAAACAAATATTCCGAGGCGGGTTTCGCCGCGCGCGCCGCGCGGCATTTCGGCACCGATCATCACGCCAGCGTGCTGACCGGCGCACAAATCGCCTCCGACCTCGAAACGATCCTCGCCTCGCTCGACCAACCCACCGGCGACGGCATCAACACTTATTACGCCAGCCGTGCCGCGCACGACGGTGGCGTCACCGCCGCCCTCTCCGGCCTCGGCGGCGATGAATTTTTTGGCGGCTATCCCTCCTTTTACGACATTCCGCGGCTGGCGCACTGGCTGCCCGTGTGGCGGAAACTGCCCGCGATCATGCGCAGCACCATGCTCGCCGGCCTCGCCCGTCGCGGCACCCGCGCGCGCAAGCTGGCCGATTCCCTTCGCCACGCGCGCGACGCGCATGAACTTGCCTCGCTGCAACGACGCGTCTTTTCCGAGGCCGGGGGCGGCTCGCTGCTGCATCCCGACCTGCAAGCCACCCTGGCCGGCCGGTCGCCCCACCATCCGCAACTCGACCCGCTCACCACCGAGCTCGGCGGCGCCGGCCAATTCGAACTCATCAGCGCATGGGAATCGCGCACCTACATGGCCGATGTGCTCCTGCGCGACAGCGATGTCATGAGCATGCGCCAATCCCTCGAGCTGCGCGTGCCCTTCGTCGACCGCCCGCTTTTCGAGTGGCTCTGGCGCCAGCCGGCGCATTTCAAGGACGGGCAAGACCGCCCCAAAACCGCCCTCGCCGAGGCCATGGCCGACGTGCTGCCGCCGGAAACCCTGCTCCGAAAAAAACAAGGTTTTGAGCTGCCTTTGCCCGTCTGGATGCGCCGCGAACTGCGGCCTTTTCTCGAGGAGACGTTCTCCACCGCCAGTGTGGCCCGCAGCAGCCTGTTCGCCACCGGCGCGGTGCAGGATCGTTGGAAAAAATTTCTCGCCGGCAGCGACACCCGCGAATGGTCGCGCGTCTGGAGCCTCGCGATGCTCATCGCCTTTGTGAACCGCCGGCCTGTTTCCAAACCGCACCGTGAAAACGCTCCTGCTGTGCCCTGAGCTTTTTGCCTCCGAGGGCGGCATTCCCCGCATGCTGCGCCTTTATTTGCGCGCGCTGTGCGAGGAAGCCGCCGCCACGCCGGATGGCCGCGTCTCCCTCGCGGTGCTCAACGACAGAGAATTTTCGCCAACCCTCCTGGCCCGCTACACCAACGACCGGCTGGGGAAAACTTCCGCCAGCGGTCACAATAAACGGCCTTTTTTTCTCGCCGCCCTGGGCCTCGGCGTGCGCAGCCAGCGCATCGTTTGCGGGCACGTGCGGCAGCTTGTCATCGCCCGCGTCGCCAAGTTTTTCCGCCCTTCGTTGGAATACTACCTGGTCGCGCACGGCATCGAAGTGTGGCGGCCCTTCAATCCGCTGGCGCACCTGGCCCTGCGCGGCGCGCGGCGGATTTTTTGCGTGAGCGATTATACGCGCTGCGCGCTTATGAAAAATTGCCCGGGGCTGCGCGCCGAGCAGCTCGCCGTGCTGCCCAACGCGCTCGACCCGGCCTTCCCCATCGTCGCGGCGCCGCCGCGGCCGAACGCCCACGTGATTTTCACCCTCACCCGCCTCGACGCCACCGAGTCCTACAAAGGCGTGGATCATCTCATCGCCGCCCTGCCGTCGATCCGACGCGAACTGCCCGAGGTGCGCCTGCGCATCGGCGGCAAGGGCGATGATCGTCCGCGCTTGGAAGCCCTCGCCCGGGCCCAAGGCATGGCCGATGCGATCGAGTTTCTTGGCTTTGTCGATGAGTCACAGGTCGCGAATGAGTTCAAGGCCTGCGATCTTTTTGCCCTCCCGAGCGGGAAGGAAGGTTTCGGCCTTGTTTTTATCGAGGCCATGGCGCACGGCAAACCCTGCCTGGGCGCGCGCGCCGGCGGCGTGCCCGAGGTCATCACCGACGGCTGCGGCACGCTGGTCGATTACGGCGGCGGGGCCGGGCTCGCCACCGCCTGCATCGCCGCGCTGCGCCGCACTTGGAAGGTTGAGACCATCCTCGACCGCGCGCGGTATTTCTCTTACGAAAACTTCCGCACCCGCCTCGCCGCGCTCTGGTGATTTTTTCGCGGTATGAGCGAAAAAATAATAAGTGACTATAAGTGCACATCCGTGGTTAAGTCGGTCTTCTGCCTGCGTCGGAGCATTAGTGACTATCAGTGTGCATTAGTGGTTAGTACAGTATGGTGACATGACCGACCCCACCCATCCTTCCGCTGCTCCCGTTCTCGTGCTGGAGGCCGGCCGCGCCGAAGTGCACTATTGGCGCGACCTCTGGCGCTATCGTGAACTCTTTTTGTTTCTCACCTGGCGAGACCTGCTGGTGCGCTACAAGCAGACCGCCGTGGGCGTGGCCTGGGCGCTGATCCAGCCCGCGCTGACGACCGCCGTGTTCTGCGTCTTTGGCCAGATTCTCAAGCTGCCCACGGGCGGCGTGCCGCGGCCCATCCTGATTTTCGCGGCGCAACTGCCGTGGCAGTTTTTTTCTTCGGCCCTCTCCGCATCGAGCAGCAGCCTCGTGGGCAATGCCAACCTGATCTCGAAAATTTATTTCCCGCGCCTCATCATCCCGGTCAGCGCCATCGTCGTGAGCCTGGTGGATTTTTCGGTCTCGGCGGCGTTTCTCGCCGTGCTCATGGCTGCTTATGGCCTCGCGCCCGATGCGCGGGTGCTCGCCCTGCCGCTGTTTTTGGCCGTCGCTTTCGGCGCGGCGCTGGGCGTGGGCCTGTGGCTCACCGCGCTCAACGTGAAATATCGCGATTTCCGCTTCGTGCTGCCCTTCATCATCCAGTTCGGCCTCTACGTGTCGCCGATCGCATTTACCAGCGATCTCGTGCCGGCGCGCTGGCGCGCGCTCTATGAACTCAACCCCATGGTCGGGATCATCGACGGTTTCCGCTGGGCGCTCTTGCGCGGCCAGGCGCCGGCGCCGTGGACCGGCCTGGCCTACTCCTGCGCGCTTGTCGCCGTGCTGCTTGTGACCGGCGTGTGGTTTTTTAGAAAAACCGAACGCACCTTTGCGGACGTGATATGAGCCCGGCAAAAAAGTGCTTCAAGGATTGGGTCAATCGCCAGCTCAGGCGCACCGGCTACCAGCTGGTAAACATGAAAGCCCAGCCGTTCCAACCCACCCTGCCCTCGGCGCTGCACCGGCTTGCCGCCCGACATCCACAATTCCGCACCGTGATCGATGTCGGCGCCTCCGACGGCCACTGGTCGCGGCAACTCGCGGCCGCGCTGCCCGGCCCGAAAAATTTCGTGATGATCGAGGCGCAAACGCTGCACCGCGATGGCCTGGCCCGCTTCCAGGCCGATTTCGCCCACACCCGCACCGTGCTGGCCGCCGCCGGCAGCCAGCCCGGCGAAATTTATTTTGAGGCCAACGATCCCTGGGGCGGCGTGGCGGCTGAACAACCCGGCAACCAGGACGGAAACTGGATCCGCGTTCCGATGACCACCATCGACCAAGAGGTGGCGGCGAGCGGTTTTCCCGGCCCCTACCTCATCAAGCTTGATACGCACGGTTATGAAGTGCCGATCCTTGATGGCGCCAAACAAACGCTGGCGCAAACCGAGGTGCTCGTCATCGAATGCTACAACTTTAATATCGCCGCTTCCGCCCGGCGTTTCCCAGCATTTTGCCTGCACCTGGAAGAACTTGGGTTTCGCTGCATTGACCTGTTTGACCCGTTCTACCGGCCTTCCGACGGGACCTTGTGGCAGATGGACCTCGTTTTCATGCGCGGCGACCGCCCCGAGTTCAAACCGGCTGCTTCCTTCCCTCCCACGGTATGAACGACGCGGTCATCACCGTGGAAAACCTGGGCAAGCGCTACACGCTGCGCCACCAGGCCGCGCGGGGTTTGCTGCGCGAAAAGCTCACCTCCGTTCTGCACGCACCCGCGCATTGGCTGCGGCCCAAATCCGCCGGCCAGCCGGCCACGCGCGAGGAATTCTGGGCGCTGCGTGAAACAAACTTTTCCATCAACCGCGGCGAGGTCGTCGGCATCATCGGCCGCAACGGCGCGGGCAAATCCACCCTGCTCAAGATCCTCTCGCGCATCACCGAGCCCACCACCGGGCGCGTCACGCTCTGCGGCCGCGTGGCCTCGCTGCTCGAGGTCGGCACCGGTTTTCATCCGGAGCTCACCGGCCGGGAAAATATTTTTCTCAACGGCGCCATCCTCGGCATGACGCGCGCCGAAATCCGCCGGAAGTTCGACGAAATCGTCGCCTTCGCCGAAGTGGAGAAGTTTCTGGACACTCCAGTAAAGCACTATTCCAGCGGCATGTACGTGCGCCTCGCCTTTGCCGTCGCCGCACACCTTGAGCCGGAAATCCTCATCATCGATGAAGTCCTCGCCGTGGGCGACGCCACGTTCCAGCAAAAATGCCTCGGCAAGATTGGCGCCGTGGCCCGCGGTGGCCGGACGGTGCTTTTTGTCAGCCACAACATGGGTGCCGTCCAAAATCTTTGCTCGCGTGCGATCCTGCTCGCGTCCGGCCGTTTGGTCGAAGCCGGCCCAACCCGCGAGATTGTCGCCCGCTATCTTGACTTTGCGGATCAGGTTTACGGCCAAAGGACATGGACGGCGGCTCAAGCCCTCACCGACGGCCAGGTGCTGCGCGTGCGGGCCGTCCGCGTGATGGCGAGTGATGGCTCGCTGGCCCATCTTGTGCCGGTCGAACAGCCGTTCCAGGTGGAGATCGATTATGAAATCCTTGCATCGGTCAGCCGGCTCTGGATCGGGTTCCGCATCGAAACTGCGTCCGGGGATATCGTGTTCTGCGCCGGCGACCAGGATTTCAGCCGGCAGGCGCAAATGCTGCGCATGCCCGGCCACTACCGCAGCCGCTGCGTCGTGCCCCCCAATCTCCTCAACGAGGACCACTACACGCTCTCGCTCTTCAGCCACGTTCCCGGCATCCGCGAAGTCATTCGCCCAACCCGCGTCCTGCAGGTCAACACCGTGCAGCGCGATGCCGTCGGTGGCGGCGGCCGCCAGCCGGGGTTCGTCCGGCCGGTTCTCGACTGGACCATCACCGAGCTTCCACCCACCCCATGACCCTTCGCCAACGCATGGCCCGGCAGCTGATCCGCTATCTCACGTCGGGATCACACCCGCCTTTGATTGAACCGGATTCGGCCGTGGCCCTCCGGCATCTCGCTTCCACCGTCGGCGCCCGCCAGGCCACGATTTTAATTCACGACGGCCGCGTGCGCGTGCGCTGGCCACAAGGCTTCGAACTCCACTACTCGGGGGAAGGCAACAGCGTGACTTACTGCTATGTGCGCGATGGTGTCTATGAAGATACCGAGCTCGCCCTCGTCGCCGCCAATCTCCGGTCAACCGATGTCCTGCTCGATATTGGCGCCAATGCCGGCATTTATTCCATCTGCGCCGCACAAACCATCCGTTCCGGCCACATCTACAGCTTTGAGCCGCTGCCTTCCACCTTTGGCGAATTGCGGGAAAACATCGCGCTCAACCAAGCCGGGCACCTGGTCACGCCGGTCATGGCCGCGCTCTCCGATCATGCCGGGGAAGGCTTCATTACCGCCGGGTTTCATGCCAGCAACCATCTCATCGGTCCAGATTCGACCCTGCCGAAAGCACGCATTGTCCTCGACACGCTCGACGACTTTGTGGCCCGGGAAAAGCCCGGCCAGGTCGATTTCATCAAAATCGATGTTGAAGGATGGGAGTTACCCGTCGCCCAGGGTGGCCTTGAGACCCTCCGCCGTTTCAGGCCGATGCTGCTGGTCGAGTTAATGGAACATCCCTCCGACTTTCACGATCGCGCCAAACCAGACCATCGCGAGTTTCTCCAGCTCATGGACGGGCTCGGTTACCAGCACTATGTGGTGGACGATGACGGCCAGGTCGTTGCGGGCGCAAACTTCCGGCCATCGCCCGCGGGGCGGTCTTATCACAATTACCTTTTCTACGATCCGGCCAAACACCAGCCGGCCCTGCCTGCCCGCACCTAGGCAAATTCCGCCGGCTGCCTCCCCACTCACCCGCCCATGCGCGCAACCCTTCGTGATCTCCGACGAAACCTCCTGATCAACTATCAAGCACTTTCGCCCGCCCAACGCCGCGCCTACCATTGGTTGGTGCGGCCGTTCTGGCGGGCCAGCGAACGCGCCTTTCTCGAAGGCGTTCCCAACGTCCCCGGCCAGCTTTACCGCGCCGAACGCCGGGCGCTCCACGAGGCGCTCGTGCGCCTCGCGCCAACGTTCGCCTTTGAAATCGGGACTTTTAACGGCGGAGGCAGCACCTTTTTCCTGGCGCGCGCGTTCGCCCAGCTCGGCCATGGAAAACTCCTGACCATCGAGATCGACCCCGGCCTGCACGCCCGCGCCCTCGCCCTGTATGCGAAACAGCTGCCAGCGCTTCGTCCGCATGTGGAATTTTTGCTCGGCGAGACGCCGGATTTGTTCGTGCCCTGGCTGCAGCAGGCAGGCTCAGCCGAGTTTGTTTTCCTCGATGGCGCCGAGGATGCCGCCCAGAGCCTGTCGCAATTCCGTTTCTTCGAGCCCTGGTTCCGCCCCGGCAGCGTGCTGGCCATGCACGACTGGCACACGGAAAAAATGCGCGCGCTGAAAAGCATCATCGCCGGCAGCCCGCAGTGGAAGCAGCTGGTCGAACTTGGTGAGCCGAAAAGCATCGGCTTCGCCATTTATCAACGACAGTAGCCGCATGCCGCCAGACACCTCCCACACCGTCGTCTTCACCTGGGATCCGAAGGATTTCGGCGTCCTGCTTGAATCCTGCGAGCGCGACGACGGCGTGCAGCTCTCGCTCCAACACCTGCCGAAACAGGGAAAAATCCTTGAAGCCGGATGCGGCACCGGCCGGGTGGTGCGTTACTTTCACGACCGCGGCTACGACATCGAGGGCGTCGAACTCAATGCCGACATCGTCGCGCAGACCAAACAGGCGCATCCCGACCTCAAAGTGCTCGTCGGCGACGTGGGAAAACTTTCCGTGCCCGATGGCTATTATTCGGGCCTCGTTTCCTATGGCACGATCGAACACTTCATCGCCGGCGTCGAGGTGCCGTTAAACGAACATTACCGCGTGCTCGCACCCGGGGGCATCGCCATCATCACCGTGCCGAGTTACAATGCGCTGCGCCGGACCAAGTATTTCTTTGACGTGCTGCTGCGCCGGCTGAATCCCCGCATGAACAACCTTGTCCGCCGCTGGCTCGGCCATGAGCCCATGCGGCGGAATGTCCAAGGCCGCGATGGTTTCCGCTATCATGTCTATCCACAATTCCTTGGTTTTTTTGAATACCGTCTCCGCCCGCGGGAGTTTGAGGACGCCGTGCGCGCAGCCGGCTTTAAAATCCTGCACAGCCTTCCCATCACCCACCTCGACGGCATCTATCATGAGTTCGGGCCGCCCTTGATCGAGTTCCGCCATTGGAAGTTTCATCCCACCCGGCCCGCGCTCTGGCTCGACCGCGCCTTCAGGAAAATCCCGTTTTTCCACAATCACATGCACGCCATCGTCGCCACCAAATGATGCCTACCGACCCTCCACCGGCGCGCGGTTCAATCGGACAAAAAATCCTCAAGGGGATGCTGCATCCTTCACAGGTGGTTGCTCACCTTCGCTTCCGGCTCGACCCCAACCGTGTGCGCCGCGTCCAACGCCGCGGCGAATGGTTCTACCAATATCGTGGTTGCCTCTACCCTGACTACCTTAACCACGGCAACGCCGCCGGGCATATCCGCCAGACGGCCCTGCGCTATTGCCAGGGCCACGGCATCGACATCGGTGCCGATCGCTGGCCATTCCCCAACGCCATCCCGGTCTACAACGAACCGCACCAAAACGCGCACAAGCTCGACCGCGTACCCGACGCCTCGCTCGATTATGTGCACAGCTCGCATTGCCTTGAACACCTCGACCACTGGCAGGACGCACTCCGCCTGTGGGCAGGCAAACTTAAGCCCGGCGGCTATCTCTTTCTCTATCTTCCGCACGAGGACATGAAGCTTTGGAATCCCGGCAGCCCTTGGGTTTACGATCTCCACAAGTGGCAACCAACCATCGCGGTCTTGAAACCCTTCATCAAGTCGCTCGGCCTGCATGTCGTCGAATTCAACCCCGGCCATGACGACTATTGGAGTTTTCATATCGTGGCGCAAAAATAATGAGTCTACTCAGCCGCCTTCGCCGCAAGTTGACTTTGCCCCCATCCCCGGCCGTGCGGCACCTGCCGGCGACGGGCGGCCCGGCCCGTGGCAGGGTCGTGCTATCGTATCTAACCGACAGCTTTGATGGCGACCCGCTACAGCATTATCACTCCAATCGCTGGGAATGCCGCTGCATGGCACGCGCATTTGCCGATGCCTCGTTCGACGTCGACATCATCAACCACGATGACCGCCGCTACCGCCCGCCCGGCGATTGCGCCGCCTTGGTTGACATCCATTCCAACCTCGAGCGCCTCGCGCCGCTGCTTCCCGCCACCACCAGAAAAATCCTGCACGCCACCGGCGCGAACTGGCTCTTCCAAAACAACGCCGAACTCGCGCGCCTCGCCGCCCTGCGCGAACGCCGCGGCACCAGCCTGCCTCCCCGCCGCCAGGTGCCGCCTTCGCGCGGCATCGAGATCGCCGACCTTGCCACCACCACCGGCAACGCTTTCACGATCGAAACTTTCGCCTTCGCGCGGAAGCCCATGTATCGCATCCCCGTTTCCTCGACTTACACGCAGGATTGGCCCGCAGAAAAAAAAATCGACGGCTGCCGCACGCATTTCCTCTGGTTTGGCAGCCACGGCCTCGTGCACAAGGGCCTCGATCTCGTGCTGGAAGCTTTTGCCCAGGCACCTGAACTCAAACTCACCGTCTGCGGGCCGGTGTCGGCCGAACCGGACTTCGCCGCCGAATACCGCCGTGAACTCGCCCTGCCCAATGTCCGCGTGCACGACTGGATCGACACGCAATCGCCGCTCTTCCGCGAACTCCTCGCCACCCATTCAAGCATTATTTATCCATCATGCTCGGAAGGCGGCGGCGGTTCCGTCATCACCTGCCTGCACGGCGGCTTGATCCCCATCGTCACGCGCGAAGCCAGCGTCGACGTGGAAGATTTTGGCTTTCCCCTGCGCGAGGCGGGTGTCGCGGCGATTGTCGAAGCCGTGCGGCATGTCGCGGGGCTGCCCGCCGCCGAACTCAGCCTCCGCAGCCGCGCCGCCTGGGAATTCGCCCGCCGCCAGCACACCCGCGAGGCGTTTGAAAAAAATTACCGCCTCTTTGTCCGTGATGTCCTTGGTTTCCCGCTCGTCGCCTAACAGGCGGTTGAAAAACTCTGCTGGCCGCAGGGCGGCTCAGCAGAGTTTTTCAACCGCCTGCTAACTGTGCCCCTGCCCCCGTCCAAGACCGCTTTTCATGCCTGCAGCGACTGGCTCGCTTCGCCCGCCATCGTCCGCCGGATTTTTCCGCGCCGCGCCCCCCAACCTTGCACCTGGCGCGAGGCCGGGACAATTTTTGTCATCAAACTCGACGAGATCGGCGACTTCGTGCTCGCCACGCCGTTTCTGCGCGAACTGCGCCGCAATGCGCCGCGGGCCCGCATCACGCTCATCGTGAAACCCGCCGTGCTCAACCTCGCTGAAACCTGTCCCTACGTTGACGCCGTCCTCGCCTACAACGGCCAGACCCGGGGCCTGCGCGCCTGGCAGCTCCGCCGCCAGTGGCGGGCATGGCGGCTCGCGCGCCGCGAACTGCGCCCGCAGCAAGGCGACGTGGCGGTCATTCCGCGTTGGGGTGAGGACGCCTACAACGCCACGCACCTGGCGCGCTACAGCGGCGCCCGCGCCATCATCGCCTACACCGAGCAAACCAGCGCCGCAAAACGCGCCATGAATCGCGGCTACGACCAGCTCGTCACCCATCCCGTGCCGGCCGCCGCACCGGCCCACGAGGTTGAGCATAATCTGAATCTAATCCGGTTTTTCGGCGGCACGATTGAGGACACCGCCCTCGAACTGACGCTCACTGAAGCCGACCGCGCCTTTGCCGCCGCGGCATTGCCTGCCGAAAAAACTTTTGCCGCCCTTGCGCCCGGCGCGCTCGATCCTGCCCGCCGCTGGCCGGCCGATCGCTTCGCCGCGCTCGCACGCTGGCTGCAGGAGACCCACGGCCTCATGCCCGTCGTCTTCGGCGGCGCCAACGATCCCGCGTTGCCCGGCGCGCTCGATTTGCGCGGCCGCACCACCCTGCGCCAGGCCGCGGCCGCGCTCGCCCGCTGCCGTGTCTTCATCGGCAACGACACCGGCCCCAAGCACCTCGCCGCCGCCGTGGGCACGCGGGTGGTTGAACTCAGTGCGTTCCGATCCGGCGGCGATCCCAACCACGGCAACAGCCCCGCGCGCTTTCATGCCTGGGGCGTGACCCAACACATTGTGCAGCCACCATCCTCCACCGATGCACCGCGGCTGGCCATCGATGAAGTTCCCCTCTCCGCGGTGCAGGCGGCGGTGACCGATCTCCTCGCCCAACCATGACCGCGCCCAAATCACCGGTGATTTCGCTTGTCACACCGTCGTTCAACCAGGCGACATTTCTCGCCGCCACGCTCGACAGCGTGCTCTCGCAAGATTACCCGTGCCTCGATTACATCGTCGTCGATGGCGGTTCCACCGACGGCAGCCGCGACCTCATCGCCAGCCGCGCCAACCGCCTGGCCTGGTGGTGCAGCGAACCGGACGGCGGACTTTACGCCGCGCTCAATAAAGGCTTCGCGCACACGACCGGCGAAATCATGGGCTGGCTCAACAGCGACGACCTGCACTTTCCGTGGACCCTGCGCACCGTCGGGGAAATTTTTGCCCGTTTTCCTGAGATCGACTGGCTGTCCAGCCTCGCGCCGAGCACCTGGTCGCCGGCCGGCCACTCCCTTGGTGTCGCCAGCATTGATGGATTTTCGCGCACCGCGTTTTTCGATGGCGGCTACCTGCCCGGCGGCACGCGCCACTATGGCTGGATTCCACAGGAGTCGACTTTCTGGCGCCGTTCACTCTGGGAAAAAGCGGGGGCTCGCCTCGACGCGTCGCTCCGCCTGGCTGGCGACTTCGAGCTGTGGGCTCGTTTCTACCAACACGCCGAACTCACCGGCACGCCCTCACCGCTCGGGGGCTTCCGCACCCACGCCGGACAGAAAAGCCGCGCCATGGACTCATATCTTGCCGAGGCGCACGTCGTTTTGGAAAAAGCACGAGCCCATCATCGCCCATCGCCGATGCGCCAATTTTTCCAACGCACCCGCCTCGCCGCCATGCCCGGCCTGCGCGGCCTGGCCACGCGTATGGCCGGATACTCCGCAAAAAAAGCCCAGGCCACCGCCGACGGCGGCTGGCGACTTGAAGCCTACCGTTTCCTGTAGACTTAAGGTGAAGCTCACAACATTCAGCGGGATGTGCAGTGTCTTCGGCGCAGTTGTCCTGTGCCTGGGAACCCTTTGCCGACTTGGCAAAACACCCATGGCGGCGATCGGGCCAGGCTATGCCGGCCTGGCGGGATTTGCCCCTGGCTGGCTGACCATCAGCGGACTCGGTTTTCTCACCCTGGGCTTGGCCGGATTCAGCCTGCGACGATTATGGCCTGAAACCGTTTGCAGCTGCTGGACGCGCGCGACCACGGCTGGCTTGGCCCGGCCGCGCACGGCGTTGGCGGGATTCGCCATCCTGGCTGGATGCATCGGGCTCTTGCTCGGGTTTGATTGGCAGGGATTCCGCCATGGATTTTTCCGCCTGGATGATTTTGAAATCCTGTGGGTTGCACGCAGTCTGCCCGTGACGCACCAAGTATTGCGCCTGCATGGTGATCATACGCTGCCGTTGTATCGCCTGGAGGTATTCGCACTGGTGAGTCTCTTTGGGCCATCCGTCGGTGCCTTCAACGCAGTAAACTGCGCGCTTTTGGTAGGCATGCTCTTGGCCGGTTGCTGGCTGCTGGCCGAGCTGGAAGCGGGTTATATGGCGCTGGTTGTTTTTGCCTGCGCAAACTGGTTTTGGCCGGGTTGGGGCGAATACACGAGCGGCTATTACCTTCTCTCCGTTTATCCCCAGAGTGTCATGTTCGGGTTTGCATCAATCGCCATGCTGCGAAGAGCCATGCAACTTGACTCATGGCTGTGGCTGGGGGCGAGCATGACATGCGCCGGCGTAGCAGGAGGCATCGACCTCGCCGGCGGCTGGATTATTCCTGCGCTCGCCATCTTTGGCTGGGCCTTTCGATCGACCGCCTCGGCGCCAAATCGAATGATGCCCCGTTTCCTGGCCGGGCTGACCATGCTGACATCGCTGATCGTGGCCTATGACGCGGTGCTTTTCTCCGCGGGTGGATTTCTCGCACAAAAAGGTGACGCTTCACGCCACTTCCTTGAATTGGCCCTGGCCTTTGTTTCCGGACTCGGCGGAGCCACGATCCTGAGCGCATTCTTTCCCTTTTCAGCCGGCTCGCTGAACAGCCACGGTGTGATCCATGGCGTGGAACTGGCTGCCCTTCTGGCCGCCGTTTTCGTGGCCCGCTGGTGGTACCAGCAGCAGACTCTGTCCGATCGCCGTTTGTTCGTCGCCATGATCACCGTCATTATGCTCTTGGTCGCCATGATTGTGATCGCACGGCCGACGTTGGAGGCGGGTTTCTTTTGGCCACCCAAATGGACAGGCATGGTTCATTGCTGGTTTGCGCTCGCGCTCGCCTTTGCGTTCGACCGGGCAAAGCCGCGTGAATTTGAACAGGCTGTCGCCGCCACCAAATATGTGTTCGCCCTGCTTTGTGCGGGTGCATGGGCGTCCCTGACCTCTTCGCATCTCATGCTTGCCATGCATTCGCCCGTGGGCCGCTTGCACAATGTCGAGCTCGCCCAAGCCCGGCGGGCGGAGTTCGACCGGCTGCAGAGCGATTTGAAGGAACTTGGGGCCAGGCTGGCTCAACCTTCAATCACCCTGCCCGCCGTTGCCTCCACCCGTCTTTATGATGTTTTTCCCCGGCTCGAAGGCTATCCTTTGCCGTATCTCCTGGCGGCCATCCCCTCAGCCAAAATCACCGTCGCAGAAAAACCAGCCGGGATATCGGACCGCCTGCATCAGGCCCTGCAGGCCATTCCGGATTTAAACCGGGTGTATTTCACGTCACCAACCGAAAGAGCGAGGCCATGACGGCCAACGGATTGCTCACCCAGCTGCCTGCCGTGCCGCCCGGCCGCACCGGCTGGCCGTGGACGGAAGAGACTTTGCCTGACCGTTATGCCACGCCGCCGGCGTCAGGCCAGTGGCCCAAGCTCAGCATTGTCTGCCCATCCTTTCGCCAGGGCCGCTTTATCGAGGAAACCATCCGCTCGGTGCTGCTGCAAAACTATCCCGCGCTCGAATTCATCGTGATCGACGGCGGCAGTGATGACGAGACCGTGCCCATCCTGAAAAAATACTCGCCCTGGCTCGCGCACTGGGAATCGGAGCCCGACCGCGGCCAGTCGCACGCACTCAACAAAGGTTTCGGCCGCGCCACCGGCGATCTCTTCGGCTGGATCAACTCCGACGATTACTACCAGCCCGGCGCATTCGCCGCGGTCGCAGCCCGCTACCGGCCTGGGCGTCGCGAATTATTCTTCGGCGATTACGACGTGCGCTGGGGCGAAGAAACCTTGCTGCGTCGCGAGCGGCTGCTGCCCGCGTTCGCCTTTCAGGTCGCGGTTGGTGGCCGCATCCTGCCAAGCCATACGACATTCTGGCCGCGCCTGGTGCACCTGTCGTTTAACGAGTCGCTGCAATTCATCATGGACGCCGATTTTTTCAAACGCCTGGCCTGCGCCGGCATCCGCCCGCGCCACCTCGCGCAGCCGCTCGCTGTCTTTCGTGCGCACCCGGCAGCCAAGACATCCACCCTGGTCAACGTCGGGCAGGCCGAAAACGAAGCATGGATCCAGGCCCAATCGTGGCCGACATGGTGGCTCTGGCTGCTTTCGCGGGTCGTCGATCGCTTGCGCCGTTTCTTTGGCTCGTAAACAGAAAGCCAAACTTTTGGTCATATGACATTTTTCGAAAAACTCTTGAATGCCTGCCGCCGCAGGCGCTTGCGACGCGCCGGTGCGCACCTTGGCCTTGGCGCACGGATCGCACCAAACGTCGAGGTGCAGCTGGGCACGCCAGCCGGCACCATCGAGCTGGGCCCAACCTGCCAGCTTGAACGCGGCGTGGTGCTGCATGCCTATGGCGGTTCGATTCGCTGCGGGGAAAATGTCCACTTTGGGCCGTACTCTGTTGTTTACGGCCACGGCGGGGTCGAGATCGGCGCGCACACGCTCATCGCCATGCATTGCTGCATTGTCGCAGCAAACCACACGGTTCCTCCACCCGGTGAACTCATCCGTTTCAAGCCCGATGTGCCCCTGGCGGTCAAAATCGGCCGGGACGTCTGGCTCGGCGCAGGGGTAAAAGTCCTCGGCGGTGTGACCGTCGGAGATGGCTGCATCGTCGGCGCCGGCGCGGTCGTCACCGGCGACCTGCCGCCGTACAGCATCGCCGTCGGCCTGCCCGCACGCGTCGTCGGCCAGAGAAAATAATTTCGATTGGACCTTTCTGTCATCATTCCCGCACACAATCCCGATGCCACGCGCCTGCGCCGCACGCTCGCCGGATTGCGCGCGCAGACGCTGCCCGCCGATCGCTGGGAAACCGTGCTGGTGGACAACGCCTCCTCTCCGGCCATTGATCTCGCGCCTTTTTCAACCGACACGCCCAACCGTCTTCGACTGGTGCGCGAATCCGAACTCGGCCTCACTGCCGCGCGCCGCCGCGGCATCACCGAGGCGCGGGGAGAAATTCTGGTGCTCGTCGATGACGACAATGTCCTCGCACCCGATTATCTCGAACAGGTGCTCGCGCTTTTTGCCGCGCATCCCCGCGTTGGCACACTCGGCGGAAAATCCACACCCGAGTTCGCGGTCCGGCCGCCGGCTTGGGCGAACGAGTTTTTCCACCTGCTCGCGCTGCGCGACCTGGGCGATGCTGCGCTCATCTCTGCGGGCCTGCGACCACCCGACGCAGCACACAATCTCTATCCCATCTGCGCGCCCATCGGCGCGGGCATGGCCTTGCGCCGCTCCAGCGTCACCCCGTGGCTCGACGCCCTCGCCCGCAATCCCGAGCGGGCCACGTTCGACCGTCGCGGCACCGCGCTTGTCTCCGGCGGCGACAACGACCTCGTGCTCACGCTCATGGCCGCCGGCTGGGAAGTCGCCTATTTTCCGCAGCTCACCCTCACGCACCTTATTCCGGCTGAACGCCTCGAACCCGGCTACCTCGTGCGCCTGCACCGCGCCATGCAAACCTCGTGGATGCACGTCCTCTCGTTGCACGGCGCCAGCCCGTGGCCGCCGCTCACACCGCTCGGTGCCGCGCTGCGGAAAACCAAGGCTTGGTTCACGCATCATCCCTGGTCCTCGCCCGCCGCGCACATCCGCTACGCCGGGGCGTGCGGACATTTCGAAGGACGTGTCCCGCTAAAGCATTTTAAATAAAAATCCAACCATATCGCCTGGACCACGGCGAGGATGTCGTTCTCTACGCTCGGGCACTTGGTAAGCGGCCATCCGGATTTTTTTGCCACGAAAGATCACATAGATCTCAAAGAAAGGTTATTCTCTGTGTTCTTTGTGATCCTTCGTGGCTACACTAATTTTTAAACCGCTTTAAAATGAAAGCCCGTTTGACCGCCCGCTCCCTTGGCCTCGGCCGCGCCGCCTACTGGCTCTGGCACGCACCCATGGCCACGGTGAAAAAATCGATTGCCGAAGGCGGCCCGCTTGAACAATTCCGCGACAGCCGTGCCCATGCCGGGATGACGCGCGCTGCCGAGCAGCTTGCGCCGCAATCCCATCCACCCGCCAGACACTGGCCGGAACTGCATTTTCTCACCGGCAAAAAGTTTTGGGACCAGACGGCGTTCTGCCTGCAAACTTTCCAGGCCCAGGCCGGCCACAGTATGCGGGCCGTATTTCATGACGATGGCACGCTTGACCACGACTGTGCGGCGCACCTGGGGGAGTTGTTTCCCGCGGCTGAAATCCACCACCGCGCCGAAAGCGACGCCCGCATCGCTGCGCTGCTGCCTCCGGCGCGTTTCCCCACGCTGCACAACGAGCGGGCACGGCCCTACCCGAATTTCCTGAAACTCACCGATGTCCATGCCGGTGCGAACGGTTGGCGCCTCGTGCTCGACTCCGACATGCTGTTTTTTCGCCGGCCGGATTTCATTTTGTCATGGCTGGCCGCGCCCCCCCGCCCGCTGTACATGGCCGATGTGCAGGACAGCTATGGTTACTCCCGCCCGCTGCTCGAGTCGCTCGCCGGCGCACCGCTTCCGCCGCGCGTCAACGTCGGCCTCTGCGGCTTGCGCAGCGATGCGCTCGACTGGGAAAAACTCGAATTCTGGTGCCGCCGCCTGATCGAGGCCGAGGGCACCAGCTACTATCTCGAGCAGGCGCTCGTCGCCATGCTGCTCGCCGGCCGCGATTGCGCGGTGGCGCCCGCCGGAGACTATTTGCTGCTGCCATCCGGGGACGAGTGCCGCGCACCGCGCGCGGTGATGCACCATTACGTTGCGCAATCCAAACGCGGCTATTTTCGCCACGCCTGGCGGGTAGCGAGCCGAAGACTGAAGGACTGAAAGGCTGAAAACTGAAGGCCGCCTCCATCACATCCAAATGGTCAAGCAACAACTCCATGCTCGCTGCCCGCTACTCACTACTCGCTACTCAAAAAACCTAGAACCTTGAACGTGAAGCAAGATTCCGTTCCGTTGTCCCGCCGCCTGCACCTCGGCCGTCTGGCTTATCGCCTGTGGCACCGCCCGCGGCAGTGGTGCGATCTCGCCGGCACCTACGGCTGGGGTTTGAGTGCGCGTGCGTCGCTCGGCGAACGCCGCATGCGCACCGCCGCCACGCGCCTGCCGGCCCTGCCGGCCGGCGAAGAGAAATCCACGGCCCCGGTTTACTTTCTCACCGGCCGGCGCTTCTGGCAGCAGACGTTGTTTTGCGCCCACTCTTTTGGGCGGGAAAGCGGCCTTGCGGCGGAGTTTCGTTTTGTCAGCGACGGGACGATGGACGGTGAAATCGCGCGGCGGCTCACGAGGGTTTTTCCCACGGCGGGCGTGCTGGGCCACGCCGAGCTCGATGAAAAACTTTCCGCCGCACTGCCGCCGGCGCGTTTCCCCACCCTCCACGCGCACCGCCGCCGCTTCGTGCTCCTGCGCAAGCTCACCGACACGCTCGCCGGCGAACGCGGCTACCGGCTGTTTCTCGACAGCGACATGATTTTTTGGCGCCGGCCCGGCGAGATGCTGGCCCGCCTCGCGCGCACCGAACCCTTTTACATGGCTGACCTGGGCGACGATGGCTACACCCTGCCACGCAGCGTGCTGCA
>DATMNP010000140.1:0-24918 GCA_035568935.1 Opitutaceae bacterium
GAAACTCCCGCTCGATCCCACGCTCATCGCCAATCGTGCGCAACTTGCGCAAATCGCGCGTGCGCCCGAGCGCCTCGACGAGATCCTCCTGCCATGGCAGGCCGGACTGCTCCGTCACGAACCGGCATTGTCGCAGGGGTAACAGGCTGCTATACCAGATTAACCACTAATGCACACTAATTGACACTAATAGTGCAAAGCAGACCTAAAACCGACTTAACCACTGATGTACACTTATAGTCACTGATAATATGAAGTTAGGTTCGAACTCATTTTTTATCTGTTTCTTCCGGATCAGTGCTCATAAGTGTGCATCAGTGGTTAAAAGGCTCTAGCGCGTTCCCAATGCCTGATAGTGCCAACATCGCGCAGCACTTTGCACAAATGGCCGCGCGTGCGCCCCAGCAATGCGCACTGAAAATTCCCCGTGGCTGCACTCGCACGGGCGACATCGATTACCTCGCGTTCAGCTTTGCCGAACTGGCCGCTGAAACCACCGCATGGCAAACGCGCTTTGCCGCCCGCGGGGTCCGTCCCGGCGACCGCGTGCTCGTGATGGTGCGCCCCGGCCTGCCGCTCATCGCCTCGGTTTTCGCGCTCTTTGCCCTCGGCGCCGTGCCTGTCGTGATCGATCCCGGCATGAGCCGAAAAAACTTTCTCGCGTGCGTGGCCCGGTCGCGGCCCCGCGTGCTCGTCGGCATTCCGCTGGCGCAGGTACTCAGCCATATTTTTCGCGGATCGTTCCGCAGCGTTGCCGTCCGCGTCCCGGTGAGCGGCAGCCTCACCGCGCGGATCGCGGCCGGTGCGCAAGCTTCAAGCGCCAGTTTTAGAATTGCCGACAGCCACGCTACCGACCCGGCGGCGATCCTTTTCACTTCCGGCTCCACCGGCGCGCCGAAGGGCGTCTGCTACGAACACGGCATGTTCGAAGCCCAGCTTGGCCTGCTGCGCGACACCTACGGCATCGAGCCGGGTGAAATCGATCTGCCGCTGCTACCTGTTTTCGCGCTCTTCAATCCAGCACTTGGCCTGACGACCATCGTGCCCGAAATCGATCCGCGCCAACCCGCGGCCGCCGACCCGGCGAAAATCGTGCAGGCCATCCGGCAGGAAAATGTCACCAACTCCTTCGGCTCGCCCACGCTCTGGCGAAAAATCGCCGGTTATTGCCTCGCGCAAAAAATTACGCTGCCCAGCCTGCGCCGTGTGCTCTGCGCCGGCGCGCCGGTGCCCGCCGAACTTTGGAAAAACTCGCGGGCGTGGCTTCCGAACGGCCAGCTCCACAGTCCCTACGGCGCGACCGAGGCGCTGCCGGTCAGTTCGGTGAGCGGCGACGAAATTTCATCGCTGCTCACCGAGCCGACAATTTCAGATTTCAGATTTCAGATTCCAGATGCGGAATGTGGCAAAACAACGAAAAACCCATCTGAAATTTTAAATCTTAAATCTGAGATCGCCGACACAAGCGCCGCGCGCATGGCGCGCGGCGCTTGTGTCGGCCGTCCTCTGACCGGGATTGAAATCAAAATTATCGCGCTGACCGATGCACCGATTGTTTCACTGGCCGACGCCCGGGAGCTTCCGCTCGGGGAAATCGGCGAAATTATTGTTCGCGGACCGGTCGTGACCAAACTTTACGATGGGCTCCCGGAGGCTACCTCATTGGCAAAGATTTCTGACTCTCAGCTCTCAGCTCTCAGCTCTCAACTCGCCGCCTCGGGCGGCGTCTGGCATCGCATGGGCGACTGCGGCTATCTCGACGCCACCGGGCGACTTTGGTTTTGCGGCCGCAAGGCCGAGCGGGTCGAGACCGCGGCCGGCCCGCTTTACACCGAGCCTTGCGAACAGGTTTTCCGCACCCATCCGCGTGTGGCGCGTTGTGCTCTCATCGGCCTTGGCCTGCGCAGCGCGCAGCGGCCTGCGCTGGTGGTTGAAGGAGAAATTGCCGATGCCCAAGCTTTCGCTCGCGAGCTGCGCGCCCTGGCGCTCGCGCATCCACATACGGCGGCCATCGGCCTATTTTATTTTTACCCGCAGTTTCCGGTTGATGTGCGGCACAACGCCAAAATTCATCGCCTCACCCTTGCCACATGGGCGACCTCGGCCAAAAGTTATGAAGGCTGATTTTTGAGGTAGGGTAGGGTGCGTTGCCCTCAACGCGCCGCGGCCCGCTCGGGGAGCGGGCCCTACCAGCACGGTCGCGCGAAACAGCGAAATTCGAACTGCAACTGACGTCAGAACCTGTTTTCCCTGCTTTCCCGTGTCTCTCATATTCAAAAAATCATCCGCCCTCGTCACTGGCGGCACCGGCTTTCTTGGCCGCCGGCTGGTCGAGCGCCTGCTTGGACAAGGCCGGGATGTCATCGTGCTTGCGCGCCGGCCGGCGGACGACCTGGCCGCGCGTGGCGTGCGTTTCATCTGCACCGACCTGGCCGATGCCGAGGCGGTGTGCGCGGCCTGCGCCGGCGTTGAGACCGTTTTTCACACTGCGGCCAAGGTTGGCGTGTGGGGCCGCTACAAGAAATATTTCCAGGCCAATGTCCTTGGCACGCGCGCGCTGCTTGAAGGTTGTCGCGAACATGGCGTGAAGAACTTCATCTACACCAGCACGCCGAGCGTCGTTTACACCGGCCGCGATCTCGTCGATGCCGACGAATCGCTGCAGTATACCGCTGACTGCCCGGCGGCGTACCCGCTGACCAAAGCCATCGCCGAGCACGAAGTCCTGGCGGCAAATTCGCCGGAACTGCACACCGTTGCCCTCCGCCCGCACCTGATCTGGGGCGCAGGCGATCCGCACCTCGTGCCGCGCCTGCTCGCGTCGGCCCGTGCGGGGCGCCTGCGCATCGTGGGCCAAGGCAAAAACCGCGTGGATCTGACCCACGTCGAAAATGCCGTCGATGCCCACCTTCTTGCCGAATCCAATCTCGCGTGGCCCGATTCGTCCGCCGCCGGTCATGCCTACTTCATCACCGATGGCGCGCCGGTCATGCTCTGGGACTGGATCAACGGCCTGCTGCGTGCACTCAACGAACCGCCCATCACCAAAAAAATCTCCCTCTGCTCCGCGCGGGTTCTTGGCGCCGCCTGCGAATTTGCCTGGAGCGGGTTGCCGCTGCGCGGCGAACCGCCGATGACGCGGTTTGTCGCCGCCGAGCTGGCGAAAGACCACTGGTTTAACATCACCGCCGCCCGCCGCGACCTCGGCTACACACCCCGCGTAAACATGGCCGAAGGCATGGCGGAATTGGTGACGTTATTAACGCAAAGGCGCGAAAACCAGTAAGGGCAGTGCGACTCCATTTTGTCATTCCGAGTATAGCGAGGAATCTCGGCTGGAGTGTAACCTATTGGGTTACACTTTTATTCTGCATGGGGCGGGAGCGTTTCGATCGATCCGCAACAGGTGCACTGCGCCTTTTGCGTCTTTGCTTTAATTAATAATCTCAGCCCCGCTGACGCACGGCTTCAAACAGGGTGATCAGTGTCGCCATGGCCACGTTGAGCGAGTCGGCCTGCCCGGCCATCGGGATGCGCACGCGGAGGTCGGCATTTTTCAGCCAGTATTCGCCGAGGCCGAATTGTTCGCTGCCCATCACGAGGGCCAGCGGCCCGCGCAGGTCGGCCCTGGTATAGAGGGTTTCCGCCGAGGGCGTCGTGGCCACGGTGCGGATTTTTTTCTCGCGCAGCCAGGCTTGCGCCACCCGGCTTTCGGCCACGATCAGGGGTATCGCAAAGAGCACGCCGGTCGAAGCGCGCACGACATTCGGGTTGAAAATATCCGTCACCGGGTCGCACACGATGATGGCATCGACGCCCGCCGCATCGGCGCTGCGCATGATGGTGCCGAGGTTGCCCGGCTTCTCGATTGCCTCGATCACGAGGAGAAACGGCGCCGGGGGCAGCGTCAGTTCATCCAGCGTCCGATGCCACTGCGGAACCACGGCCATGAGTCCATCGGGCCGTTCGCGATAGGCGATCTTCGCAAAGGCCGCGCGCGTCAGCTCGAACAGCTTCGCGCCTGCCGCGCGAGCCTGCTCGATCAGCGCCGGCTCGTTTTCGCCCAAAAACCACTCGGGTGAGTAATACAGCTCGATCAAGCGCACGTTTTTTTCGAGCGCGCGGCGAATCTCGCGATAGCCCTCGACCAGGAACACGTCCGCCTCATCGCGCAGCCGGCGGTCGCGCAACTTCACGAGCTGCTTCACGCGGGGATTTTTCAGGCTGGTGATTATTTCGACCGACATGCCCTTGATTTGAATAAGGAGCCGCGCAAAGCGCACGGAGAAAAATCCCCCAGGCGGCTGAAAAATGCGTGCAGCCGTTTTCGGAGCCTCATGTCATTCTGAGACCCTGAGCAAGTCGAAGGGCTTGTCCTCAAGGCGTTTCCTGATAGTACCATCAAAACAGCGCGTTGGGGACAACGCGCTCCACCTCGGAAATCCGAATTCAAACGGTAACAGGCTTGAGTTCAGTAGCGAAGTACCGAGGGCGGCAGTCTGACATCCCGTGAGATTACGCTGCGAGTATCGGCGCTGTCCAAGTGGATTCTTCGCTTCGCTCAAGAATGACAAACCAAGGGACATTTCGGCTACAGTTTTAGTTCAACCGCCTGTTTGGGTGGACTCGCTGGTTGTTTCCGTGTTTTTTGCCCCTTCGTGCCCAAAAAGAAAAAATTCAACGACCTGCCTTTTGCCTATCACGAGGAGATCGAGCTGGAAATCTCCACGCTCACCAACCTCGGCCTCGGGCTGGGCCGCGTCTCCGTTGAAAACCAGAAAACCAAGGTCAAAAACTGGGTCGTGATGGTGCCGTTTGCGTTGCCGGGCGAACGCGTGCGAGCGCGGGTATTCCGCAACCACAAGAACTTTTCCGAGGCCGACTTCGTTGCCGTGCTGCGGGCCTCGCCGCCGCGCGTGGCGCCGCGCTGCCCGCTCTTTGGCCGCTGTGGTGGCTGCCAGTATCAGCATCTCGCCTATGCGGAGCAATTGGAGTGGAAGCGCCGCCAGGTCGCCGAGCTGCTCGAGCATCTGGCGGGTGTCGTATTCGAGGTTGCGCCGGTCGTGGCCTCGCCGCGCGAGTTTGGTTACCGCTCGAAGATCACGCCGCATTTCGCCGCGCCGAGCGCGGCGAAAAGTTCACCGTTGAAGGATCAACCAATTGTGAACCTTGAGTCGGAAACTGTGAAGCGTGAACCGGGAACCGTGAACGTCCCCATTGGTTTTCTCCGACAGGGTTCGCGGTTCGAGATCGTGGATGTGCCCCGCTGCGAAATCGCCACCGAGGCGATCAACGAAAAGCTCGGCGCGGTGCGGGCTGGCGTGCCGGCCCGGGTGGCGGCCGGCGAGTTCGCGCGCGGCGCCACGTTGCTGCTGCGCGACGCGGGTGGCGTGGTTGCCACCGAATACGACACGGTCGTCACCGAAGCGGTGGGCGAATTGAAGTTGAAGTTCCTCGCGCGCGATTTTTTTCAAAACAATCCGTTCATCCTCCCGGCGTTTGCCGGACACGTGCGCGCGCAGGCGGCGGCGAGTGGCGCGCGTTTCCTGGTCGATGCCTACTGCGGCAGCGGGCTTTTTGCACTTTCGTCGGCGAGTGCGTTCGAGCGCGTGGCAGGGATCGAGATCAGCGAGACCTCGGTCGTGTTTGCGCGGGAAAATGCCGCGGCCAACGGCATGGCCAATGCCGTGTTCCAGGCCGGCGATGCCGCGGCGATTTTTGCCGGGCTCGATTTCCCGCCGGGCGACACCGTGGTCGTCATCGACCCGCCGCGCCGGGGGTGCGACGAGGGTTTTCTCCGCCAGCTTTTTGCCTTCGGCCCACGCGCCGTCGTTTATGTGTCGTGCGACCCAGCCACGCAGATGCGCGACCTGGTCCACTTTTTCGCGGCGAACTACGAACTGCGCGCCGTGCAGCCCTTCGATCTCTTCCCGCAGACGCGGCACCTGGAGTGTGTGATCACCCTGCAGCGTTCCGTTTAGCAACCCCGGGTTTTTGCCATGAAATGATTGGGTGAGGAGAGGGGTGTTTAATGTTCGAGGAGCAGCAAGCGCGAGGATTTATCCTCCAAGGCGGATTCCACCGAGAGGAGCGCGGCATAGTCTCCCGTGGCGACCAGGGCAGGCTTGGCTGAGAGTTCCTGCGTCACCGACCAATTCCGACCCGTGAGGGCCGTCGAGACATGGGCCTGGCCCGCGCCGGATGGCGCCACCAGGTCCTGGTTTTTGGGGGCGATCACCACGCGTTGAAAGCCAGCCGGCAGTTCGATCTCCGTGTGAATGGTGTTGGAGAAGGCGGCCCAGATGAGCAGCGGCAGGGTGTGGTGGTCCATGACCGCCGGGAAAAGATGGAGCGTGTAAGGCAGGTCAAAATACATCCGTTTTCCATCAATCACGGCATAATGGTCGACCTCCACGGTGAATTGCATGACCCCGGGACAGCCCTCGAAATGGGTCGTCAAATCACCGACCGGGCGGGCGCCTTGGGCCACATTGCTGACCAGTTCCTGGAAAAAGCGCCTTCTCTCCCCCGGTGGCATTTCCGCGAAAAGCTTTTTCATTTCACCGTATTTGGTTCCTGAATACTCGTTCCGGATTTCCATCCTGGCCTTGCCGGTGTCGTCCAGCGTCAGGCGATAGTTGGTCGCCGACCGGTTCCCGGCCCCCGGCCCCGCGTGGATGGTCACCAGGCTTTGGTCGGCCAGGCTGATCCCCAGGTCGCCGTCATGGGAAGTTGTCCCGAGCAGCGCGTACTGGTCGGTGTCGTTGCAATAATAACTTTCGTCCCCCACCGGGACCTTCACCAGCACCGTCTCGAATTCATTCGGAAACGGAAACTTCGCCTCGACCGCACGCAGCGAGTCGATGGCCGGCACGGTGGAACCAAGCACAAACTCGGGTTCGAAGCCTGCGGCCGACAGCATGGCGTACAGGAGAATCGCGTGGTCGGCCACGTGCCCGTAGCCATCCGCCAGCGTGGTGTCGGCATTCGACAATTCGCCCAACGGAAGGTGGGTGAACGATGGCCCGGCCAGGCGAATGGAGCGGCTCACATAGTCGCGAATGGCTTTCACCGCATCGAGTTTCGTCCCCGCCGCCGCCGTCAGGCTCCGGGCGAGTTCCTGCGCCTTGGTCGAATGCTGCGCGCGATCGAGCAAGGTTTTTTGGAGCGTAGCCAGGTAGTCTGCCGGATCCCCGACAAAATCTTCCACCCCGGCCCGGTAGAACCAATCCGGCGGGAGCGAGGACTCGTCCGGCCTGGCTTTCACATGGGCGGCGGTCCAGGTCAGCACCTGCCCATCATGGCCGGTCTGGCGGTCAAATGCCACGATGCCGGCGGGCCCGCAATCCAGTGTGTGCACCGTCAACCCGGCCGGCGCCGTGATTTGGCGGACTTTTTGCACGATCTCGTCACCCCCCTGAAAAGAGGTAAATCCGGCCAGAAAGGCCTTGTTGTGATAGTCGATTTCGTATTCGACCTCGATCGTCGAACCGATCTCCACGCCCGGCAGATTGGCCACGAGAATCCGGCCTCCGGTATAGCGCCTGGCCCCGGCGTTCCAGTCGGCATCCATCGTGTTGATTTCTTCCGGGGAAATTTCCTGGCGCTGACCGGTTTTCGACGTCACCACCGCCCGGACGAGGCGGGCATCGGCGGTCGCCGGGTTATAGGCGATCTTAACCTCCGATGCCTTTTTCTTGCCACTGTAGTTGAGAATCTCCTTCACGTACCGCTCCTTGAACACCGCGGTATGAGCGTCCTTTACTTGCAGTTCCCCGCGTTGCTCAATGACCCGCGTATCCGACTCCACCGGCGCCAGGGTGCCGGCGTCGGCCTTCGCGGCCACCGGCGCTCCCGACGGCTTGACCACGGCCAGCACCGGGGACTTGCGGTCGTCTTCTTGCAGCTCCTTCAGTGTCTGCTTGAGCTGCAGGTATTGGGCGGGCAAAATCTCCACGGTTTTCAACCTCACCTCACGGGAACAGGCCAGAACCCCCTCCTTGAAAGAAAATTCCCGTTGATAGGCGACGCAATCGCCGTCCTGCGGAGTGCCGGGCGGCAGCGACACCACTCCGGTGAAATCAGCGGCCAGGCGGAGGGAAATTTCCTCATGCAGTCCGCACGCCGCAATCGTCTTCATCGGATAATGGCGTTCCTCCAGGCCAGCCCGCCGGAAAATCAAATTTACCAAGCCAATATTCTTGCCGATCCAGGGCACGGATACGATGGCTTTGCCGTCGCCAAATGCCACCGCGTTGACTGCGGAGAATTCGATCTCGGCGTGCAAAGGCACCGATTCATCAAGGATGTTGTCGGGAGTGATCTTAAGGCTCTTCAGGGTGGCTCCGGGCAGGGTATGCTTGAGGCCGGCTTCGAATAACTGCTGGCGGATGTCCGGTTTCATCTGGGCGAAGATACGCCGGTAAATATTGTCGTTGACGCCATTGAACGACATCTCCGAACGCGCCTCCAAGGTTCCCCCTCCATCGATGGTTCCGGCGGTGGCAATCTGCATCATGCTCTTTTCCGGAGGGCCGATCGGGCTTTGGCGGAGGGTTTCTCCCTCTGGACGGCAAACGAGGTAGCTTTGGTTGCTTTCGTAGGCAGGGAGCAAGTCCCTCGTGTTTTCGTCCGTCGGATCCAGGAGAAGATATTCGCCCGGGTGCAGCTCCACCCCGACGATGGCATGGTTGAAAAACGGATTGGGCACTTGCCGATCCTTTTTCAAACCGACGCTGGTAAGCACCGGGTAGGCGTTCTGTCCGGCCGCCCGCAACATGGCTACCAGTAGAGCCGCCTTGTCGCGGCAGACTCCGTATTTCTTGTCGTACGTGAGGCTGACATCGTGAGGTTCGAATCCCGGGCGGCCTTTTTCCGGCGTGATGCCCATGTAGCGGATTTCTTTCGAGACGTAGTAAAAGACCGATTTGATCTTTTCCCTGTCGGTGGTGGCTCCGGTCGTGAGCCCGGCCACCTGTTTTTTCATATCGGGCGTGATCGCGTCCAGGTGTGGCTTGCTCAATTCCCAATACCAGCGTGACACCGTGCCCCAATCAGACGTCGTGCTGATCGACAGGTGCTGCAAGACCTCCTGGGGAGGCGGCATGGCCGGTTCAACAAACATCCGTGGCACCCGGTTTACTTCCCAATGATAAACCAGGTTATTGCCCACCGTTTTCGTCGAGGCGGTGACTGTCCCTGCGATCTCTTCGCGCAGGGCGACCTGCTTGAGCGGCTTGGCCGCGGGCAGGCGGACCTCCAGCGCGAGATGGCGGAGATAACCGCGGCCCTCAAACATGAAATCCTCCGCGAACTCCCCGGGAATGAAGGATCGGGTGACCGTCGTGCGAACCACCGAATGAACGATATCGCCGATCTCGAGCTTCGGAATACTGACCTTCAGCGTCTTGATGTTCGGGTCGTAGATGTTCATTTTCATCGGGTCGGCCAGGATGCTTTCTTTTTCATTCGCCTCCACATCGACCGGGATCACCGTGCCGTCCGGTTCGATGATCTCGAGCCGGGTCACCTCCACGGCATGGTACGGGATCATAAACACCCGGGTCAGTGTCTTGTTATTCCGTCTGCCCCTCTCGGTCAGCACCTTGCTGAACGTCTCGTCCTGCATTTCGGCGGTTCCATCCTCATGGACGACGCGCATGGATTTTTGATCGACGATGGCTTCGTCGCAATCGGGGAGCTGCGCCAAGGTGACCTCCTCAGCTGCGGCCTGCACCTGCTTGGGATCGAGGGTCGCCCAGTCGCTCCCGGAGTAGCGGGTGGTTTCGTCGGCTTTCCCGGGCGAAGCAAAAGCCAGCACAGCCGCGGCCAGAAGCGCGGGCGACAGGAATGATTTTCGGGAGTTCATGATTTTTTTGAATGCGGGGTTATGACAAAAGCAAGGGGACAAAGTGGTGCACCCAGAGGGGTGGAAAGCATGCGGGGCTTTTCTATTTGCGGGAAGCAAGGGCAAAGCCGGTGCGGGTGCTCAGCGATACTCCATCCACTCGGGCGAGGAATACTGTTCGATGAGCGCCTCGACTTCGCCGTCGGCAAATTCGGGCCAGGGCGCCGGCTCCATCCCGGCGCCGAGCGCCGCGGCCAGCGCGGAGGAAAATTTTTCGGCAAACGCAGCCCAATCCACGGCGCCGGCCGCCGGCTTCCAGATGGATCCCTGCAGGAGCAGGCCGTTTTTGTTTCGTTTCTGCGCGGCGCCGGCCACTTTGTCGCCGGTGTGTTCGTTGAGCACGTCGAAGACTTCCGCGCGCTGAAAGCACACGCCGGGCAGGGTGCTCGCCGTCTCATCGATGGGGCGTTCCTTGAGCACCACGGGAGCGCCGAGCGCGCGGAGGGCATCGGCGAGGCACGCGTGCACGCTGCGGTAGGATTGGGTGGCGCGCTCGGCCTCGAGCGGGTGGCCGCGCGGGATGACGAGCGTGTAAGTCCAATCGTCGCGGTGATCGACCACGCCGCCGCCGGTCGGCCGCCGGCAGAGGTCAAAATTTTCGCCGGTGGGAAGCTGGGCCTGCACGAACTCCAGCGACTGGCTGAGGCCGAAGGTAAAGGCCGGCCGGTGCCATTCGTAGTGGCGGAAGCGCGCGGCGTTGGCCTGCGGGTAGCGCTGCAGCAGCAGAAAATCCAGCGCCATGTTCTCGGCCGCGCCGCCGGTGCGCGTGGGCAGGAGATGCAGGGTCATATTACGCTCACGGTTTGGCCGCCGGGAGCTTGCCGCCCAGGGGCTGCAGCTCGAGTTCCAGCTCGGGAAGATTGTAGAAACGGGCGAAAGTAAGCGCGCCGAGGATGACATCGCCGGGAACCCCGGGATTGGCCTTGATCGCCGACAGCAAAATCAGGCTCAAAAACGGCGGTTTCACATTGGCCAGGTTGATGCTGGAGGGCATGCCGTTGGAAATGATGACGATATTATGCGGGAGCGCGCCGTAGACTTTGTAGTCTTTTTCCCCGTTGACGGAAAAACGTGGCACGATGAGCGGGTGGGTCGTCGTGTAGTACGAAAGCCGTTCGAGCAACCAGGCTTTCATTTCTGCCATATGCTCGATGCCTTTGCGGATTTGCTGTGGATTGGGCACGTCCGCCATTTTTATCTGCCCGACCTGGATGGCCTGCAGCAAACCGTCATAGTCGTAGCGCAGCAGGTAGGGCTTGTGGATGGCCTGGAAGAACTCACGGCGGGCAGCCAGGTTTTTGTCATCGGGTTTGGCGGGGGTGGAGGTGCCGGCATTGCTGGCGGGGGTGGCCGATGCCGGGGGAGGCGTGGGCCCCGATGCCGCAACCGGATCTGGCGCCGGAGGCGTGGGCCCAGGGGCCGCAACCGGGGCCGGCAGGGCTTTTCTGTGCGCATGCATCATCACGGCTGCAACAAGCAGCGTCGCAACCGTGGCAAGGGTGGCGGGCAGCAGCCAGCGGAAGGACTTTTGGGTCGGAGGAGACACGGCCTTGCGGGTTTGCGCCTCGAGCAGGAGACGGTAAACCGGCACCGCCTGCGCGATGTTCTTGAGGTCGCGCGCGCCGAGGTAGGTGGCTTTCAACTCAATCTTGTTTTTGACCACGTCGTAAACGGTCTGCGAGATGCAGATGCCGCCGGGCTCGGCCTCGGCCTGCAGGCGGGACGCGATGTTGACGCCGTCGCCCATCACATCCTGGTCCTGTACGAGCACATCGCCAAGATGAATGCCGATGCGGTGCTGGAGTGCCTCCCCGGGCGGGAGGGTTTTTGCGAGGGCGGAAAAATGTTTCTGCATGTCGAGCGCGCAGGCCACGGCCTCGACCGCACTGGCGAAATAACACAACAAGCCGTCGCCCGTGGTTTTAAGGACGGCACCCCCGCGGGCCTCGCACAGCCGGCGCATCTCGGCGAAGTCGCGGTTGATGAGGCCAAGCGTCTTCACCTCGTCGCGGCCCATGTGGGCGGAAAAGGAAACCACATCGGTAAAAACAATCGCGGCGAGGGTGCGCAGGCCGGAGCGTCCGAATGGCGGCTGGGAGATTTCCATGGGGAAACGTTTAAAGATAATGGAGGCGGTGCGACCGCGGGCAATTTCTTTAGGGCGAGGCCAAGCTTATTTTGGCGGGGGCCCGAGCAGCGCGGGCTCGATGTGCCAGAGCGCCTGCCAGCGGGGCCGCCCGGTTTTTTTATGGGTGCCGCCGGTGGGCGCAAAGGCGAGGACGGCGCCTTTTTTTAGGTCGAAGGCGGCGGGGTGGTCCTTGCCGCGCACGAGCAGGGTGGCGAGCGCGCTGAGGTGCGGTTCGTGGCCGACGAGGGCCAGGCTGTCGATGGTATCGGACTTTCCGATACGATCGGCGATTTCGGAGGGATCGTCCTCGGGCCGGAGCCCGGGCGTTTCGACCAGGGCGTGGTCCAGCTTCAGGCCGTGGGCGAGGAGGCGGGCGGTTTCGAGCGCACGGACGAGGGGGCTGTGCCAGAGCTGGGCGGGGCGCAGCGCGCCGTTGCGTTGGAAAAACGCCACGAGACGGGAGCATTCCTCGTGGCCGCGTTCGCTCAGCGGCCGCAGCGAATCATCGGCGGCGTGGGCGGCGTGGGCGTGGCGGATCAAATAAAGCTGCACGCCATGGTTGTGGTGAAAACCGCGGGCGTTGGCGAGGCTGGGATGGCGTTCCCTCCGCTCGAACGCTTGGTCAGGGGCCAGCCGGATTTTTTGCCACGAGAGAACACAAAGGGGGCAAACCCTCCGGTTCAAATCGCCTGCGCGCCTATAGGCGCACTGACACCCTAGCCGAAGTAAGGGACAAGTTTCTTCGCGTAAGGTTGGTAGAGCGGATGGGTCGGCGTGCCGTCGAGATTGCGCCCGAAACAGAACACGAGGCCCGGTGCGCACACCTCGCGCAGGATGGCTTCGACCTCGGCCCCGCGGTTGAAATCACCGCCGGGCCTGCCCCAGGCGACAATCACGCGGGCTGCGCCGGCTGCGACCGTTCGGATCCACTGGTCATTTTCGGGCCGCCCAACCGGGTCGACGGCCGCGTAAAGTTCGCGTGAATCGGTCGCGCGCAGCGAAAAAGCATTCAGCATGTAAAGTGCGCCGAAGCCCCATTGTTCCGAAAACTTGCAGCATTTATTGACGGTCGCATCGACATGCAGCTCATCCGCACCCGACGGATTCATGCCGACAAACGCGCAATAATGTTTCGGGTCTCCCCAGTGGCGGAAAAGCGTGTAGCGGTGCGTGCGGCCATGGTTGAAGCGGGTGTTGGCCTTGACCAGGGGATCGACCCAGAGCTCCTCCTGCGCGGGTGGCAGCGCGCTTTGTGAGGCGGTTTGGAATCGTTCTTTGATCATCGGCTAGGGCAGTCTTAATTCAACGGCCGGTCAGGGTTTGGTGTCCAGGAGCGTGCGGATGGCGCGGAGCAGCGCGCTCAGCTCAAAAGGTTTGGCGAGGCAGGTCTGGTATTCGGACGCGAGCCAGGCGAGCGGGCGGGTGCCGGGCCGGCCGATGCCGATGACACGCAAGGCGGGCTGGGTGGCGTAGAGGGTGCGCGCGAGTTTCTCATTTTCGCCCGCTTGGTCGCCCAACTGGACGACAAGAAGATGGACGGGACCACGGCGACGGGCTTCACGCAGGGCTTCGCGGGCATGGCGCGAGGCGAGAACTTTGTAGCCATCGGCGGTGAGAATGCCTGCGACCATTTTGCGCACGACGTCGTCTTCCTCGATCAGCAGCACGGTTTCGCGTCCGTGGGTGGAGGGGAGCACGGGCAGGCCGTCGGACGTGGCGGAGGCGCGCGCATGCACGGCGGGAAGAAGGATTTCAAAGGTGGTGCCGACGCCGGAGGCGCTGTGCACCTGGATGTGGCCACCGCTTTGCTGCACGACGCCGTAAACCATGGCGAGGCCGAGGCCGGTGCCCTTGCCGGCGTCCTTCGTGGTGAAAAACGGCTCGAAGATCTGGGTCTGCGTGGCCGTGTCCATGCCGATGCCGTTGTCGCTGATGGAAAGCAGGACGTAGTGCCCGGGAGGCGTGTCGGTGAGGCGGCGGTTCAGGGAGAATTTGATCACGCGCACGGAGGTGCTGATGGTGACGCGGCCGTTTTCGCGGAGGGCGTCGCGGGCGTTGAGCGTGAGGTTGAGCAGCACCTGCTCGAGTTGGGCGGGGTCGGCGCGGACATTGGGCAGGTCGTGGGAGAGATCGAGGTGGAGTTTGCCGGCGGAGCCAAGGAAACGACCGAGGATGGTGCCACGATCACGCACCAGGCGGTTGAGGTTGATCACCTGCGGGTGCAGTTCCTGCCGGCGGCTGAAGGCAAGAAGCTGGCGCACGAGCACGGCGGCTTTCTGGCCGGCGGAATGGACTTCGTGGATTTCCCGGCGCGAAGGATCGTGGATGGGCAGGCGGGCGGCGAGGATTTCGCAGTAGCCGTTGATGACGGAAAGCAGGTTGTTGAAGTCGTGGGCGACGCCGCCGGCGAGGCGGCCGACCGCATCGAGGCGTTGCGCATGCACGAGCGCCTCCTGCAGGCGGCGCCTGGTGGTCGTGTCGCGGTAGGTGGCGACAATGTGCGTGATGCGACCGCGGGCGTTAAACAGCGGGCTGAAATTCCATGCGGCAAAGATGGTCGCGCCGGATTTGCAGGCGAGGTAGCCTTCGCCGGAAAAGATGAGCCCGGGCTGGAGTTTTCCCAGCCAGCGGCGCAGGCGGACGAGGGTGACGGCATCGGCGTGCAGAAACGCATGGCCGCGGCCGGCGAGTTCACGCTGGGCGTAGCCGGTCATGGCGCAGAGCCGGCCGTTGGCAAAAAGGAGGGGCAACCCGTCGCGGCGGAGTTTGGGCCCGGCGATGAAGACGCCTTCGCCGAGGCTGCGCAGCGCAGCCGCGAGCAGCCTGGCGGGCGGAGGCGTGGCGCGGAGGGAGGCTCTTTTGCGCGGGGATTTAGACCCGCGGCGCAGGGGCGGCTTTTTTTTCATCGGCGGGGAGTCGGTGGCTCACGGTGCGAGGCGTTCGATCACCCAGTCGCCATTTTTTTCGCGGCGGTAGCGCAGCCGGTCGTGCAGGCGGTTGCGCCGGCCCTGCCAGAATTCGACGGTCTCGGGCGCGAGGCGGAAGCCGCCCCAATGCGGAGGCAGCGGCACCTCGGTGCCGGCATGTTTTTTTTCGAGTGCCTTCATCGCCTCGTCGAGGACGGAACGACCGGAAATGATGGTGCTTTGCGCCGAAGCCCACGCGGCGAGCTGGCTGGGATGCGGGCGCGAGTGGAAATACGCCTCCGCTTCCTCGCGGGCCACGCGCGTGACCGGTCCCTCGGCGGCGACCTGGCGCTCGAGTGCGATCCAGGGAAAAAGCAGCGAGGCGCGCGGGTTGGCGTCGAGTTCGCGGCCTTTGCGGCTTTCCAGATTTGTGTAGAAGACGAAACCGCGGCCATCGAGGCCCTTGAGCAACATGGTGCGCGCGGCCGGCCGGGCATCGCGGCCGACGGTGGCGAGAACCATGGCGTTGGGCTCGGGAATTTTCGCGGCTTCCGCTTCCTGGAACCATTTTTCAAACTGACGGAAAGGGTCGCGGGCGAGATCCTTTTCGGACAGCCCCGTCAGGCTGTAGTCGCGGCGAAGATGGGCGTAAGCGGACATTGCCTTCAAGCTGTCCGGCGGCGGCGGGCATGTCAAAAATCATTGTGCGGCCCGGGATGGATTGCCGATAAGGCTTTTCAATCCGTCGCGGTGCCGGTAATGCAGCAAGCCTTAACAGCCTGCGAGCCGCGCATTTCACTTTGGGGTTACGGTGGTTTTTTGCGGCGGCCAGGCGCCGAATTTATCGCCATGCTTTCGACTCCCTCCGCCTATCTCGGCCGCCATGCGCGCGACGCCACCCGGCTGCTGCAAGCGCTGGTGCGCCAGCGCACGGTCAACCCGCCGGGAGAAAACTACGACGGCATCACCGCGTTCCTGATGCGCGAGCTCGACTCGCTCGGGTTGAAGACGCGGCGTTTCGCCATGCCGGCGGCGCTGTTGAAGAAGCATCTGCCGCCGGAGCAGCGGGCTTGCCCGCGCTTCAATGTCCTTGGCCGCTGGGATGCCGGTGCGGCCAAGACCATCCATTTCAACGCCCATTATGATGTCGTGCCGGCCGGCGGGGCCTGGCGGCATGGCGACGCCTTCAGCGGCAGGCTCGAGCGCGGCTGGATTTACGGCCGCGGCTCTGCCGACATGAAGGGATCGATCGCCAGCCTGCTGCTTGCGTTGCGGGCCTTGCGCGCCACGCACACGCCGCCGCGTTGCAATGTCGAGGTGTCGTTCACCGCGGACGAGGAGACGGACAGCGCGCTTGGCGCCGGCTGGCTCGTGCGCCATGCCGGCCTGCGCGCGGACTACGCCGTTGTCATGGAGGGCGCCGAGGGCCGCACGATCTGCTGCGGGCACAATGGGGTTCTTTGGTTCAATGTCACCGTGCATGGCCGGGCCGCGCATGGTTCCGAGCCCGAGTGCGGCATCAACGCGCTCGAAAAGATGGCCGCTTTCGTGATCGCGCTCAAGGAGTACAAAAAACGCCTTGCGCGGCGCACCTTTGTCACGCCTTCCGGCAAGGTCATGCGGTCCACGCTCAACATCGGCGGCGTCTTCGCCGCCGGCCCGGGCGGAAAAATCAACACCGTGCCTGCGCTCGCGAGCTTCACGCTCGACCGCCGGGTGCTGCCGGTCGAAAACCACGCCGCGGCCGAGCGCGAACTGCGTGCCGTGCTCGCGGCGACCGCGAGAAAAATCCCGCACTGCCGCATCACGGTCGAAAAGATTTCCGAGAACTTCGCCTGTTTCGAGCGGCCGACGCACCCATTCTTCGCGGCCATGGCCGCGAGTGTCGGCCGGGTGCGGCGCACGGAGCCGGTTTTCAGCCTGTCCACCGGCTTTAACGACATGCATTTCTTTTCCCACCACCTGAAAATCCCGGCGGTCGGCTATGGGCCGGCCGGGGAAAATTACCACGCGGTGGACGAACGGGCGCCGGTGCGCGACCTCGTGACGACCGCAAAAATCTATGCGGATCTGCTGGCGACGTTTGCCGGGTGAGGCGTTTTCCAGCGCTTCGCTAACATCCAAAATTCCAACGGCCCAAATGACAAAAAACAGCGGCGGCCTGCGGGCCGCGGTAGGTTTGGGGCCTTGACGGTTTGGCCTCAGGCGGCCGTGGATTCCAGTAATGCGGGCTCCGCGGCGAGTGCGGGCAGGAAGACTTCAAAAGTCGTGCCGATGCCCGGCTGGGATTTGACCCGCACAAAGCCGCCATGCCGTTTCACGATGTTGTGCGTGATGGCGAGGCCGAGGCCGGTGCCGCGTGCCTTGGTGGTGTAAAATGGCTCGAAAATGCGCGGCAGGCGATCGGCCGGGATGCCGGGTCCATCGTCGCTTACGGTCAGGAGGACATAGTTTGTCGGCATCGGTGGGGCGCTGCCACCGCAGACACGGCTTTGGTTTTCCAAGCGCACTTCAATCGTGCCGGTGCGTTCGCCAAGCGCCTGGGCCGCATTGCGGACGAGGTTGGTGATGACCTGCCGGATTTGCCGGGGATCCGCTTCAACGCGCCAGGCCTCTGGTGCGAGCTGGATCTTTAACCGGAGATTGGTGCTGCCTTGAATCCCGAGATCGGCTGACTCTTCCACCACGCTCGCAAGGTGCAGCGGGCATTTGGCCGGCTCGGCGCCACGGGCAAAATCCAGCATTTCCTGCGTGAGTTCGCGAGCCCGCCAGCCGGTATGTTCGGCTTGGTCGAGGCGACGGGCCACTTCGGCCGGCAAATTATCGTTGGCCCGGGCCGCGCTGACAAACCCGAGCATGACCGTGAGGTAGGTGTTAAAATCATGGGCGAGCCCGCCCGCCATCTGCCCGAGCGAGTCAAGCCGTTGAAACCGCTCCTCGCGTTCGCGTTGATGTTCCTGTTCCCGCCGGCTCGAAATGTTGTGAAAGAGCCAGAAGGCTCCGGCTGGTTGGCCGCGCGAATCGCGCATGGCCAGCGCGTGAACTTCCAGGACGATATCGTGGCCTGTCGCTGTCACCACATCGACTTCGCCATGCCATGATTGGCCGGACGTCGAGGCTGACACCAGCCTGGCCACGGCTTCGTGTTGTTTAAAAATGCGGCCCTTTTGGCAGGCTTGATCGAAGCTTTCTGCATCTTCTCCGAAAAGCGCGGCATGGGCGGTGTTTTGAAAGCGCGTACAGCCGTTTGCATCGTGAAAGGACAGGGCGCCATCGTTGCCGGCCAAGGCTGCGCCCAATTCAGCAAATTCAAAAGGCGGTGTCCACTCCTGCGACTCCCCGCCTTTTTGTTCGCGGTGCTGTTTCCAGAAAAAGAAGCTCAAGGCTCCAAGTAGCCCCCAAGAAACGCTTTGCGCGATGACAACTAAAAATTGGGTAATCATTTACAAAACAAGTCACAAATGACAGCAACAGAGGCCTCCAGTCAAGGTTTATTTGCTAAAAACATGTTTATGTTGATGCTAAGTTGCTGGTGTGTGTAAATTTATTACTTAATTTTTTTACAAAAAAACGGTCATTTTTGTTCTCAATCACACAGGAAACCAACCTGAAATTCCCAACGAGTCTAGGGTATGTATTGGGAATAAAATGGGTGTCACTACGGGGTGGCAGAAGTGCAAGGCGGCGTTTTCGTCGGGGCAAGGATCTGGCCTTCGGCTGGGTGCGGGCACGCGGTCACCTGTGCCACCGCCTTGGTCTGGCAGCTCAAGCCTTGCTCGCGGCCCAAAGCATGTGTTGCGTCGGTGAGTGTAGTTTTTCAACAACCTGCGGCGATAGGGCTTTGCCGCTTGAAAAAACGCTCCCTGATGAAAATCGACCCCAGCCTTACTCCAACGAAATTGCGGAAAAAAGCGGCCCGTCTGTTCGACCTTGCGGGCCAAAAGATCCGCACGGTCGATGCGTCGTGGGATCCAGCGAAAGGGACGCCGGTTTTTACGGCCAAAGGCCGTTACACCTCGCGCGGCTGGACGGAGTGGACGCAGGGCTTTCAGTTTGGCATGGCGTTGCTCCAATTCGACGCGACGGGCGACTCCAGCTTTTTGAAACTCGGCCGCGAGAAAACGCTGAAGTTCATGGCCCCGCATGTCTCGCACACCGGCGTGCACGACCACGGGTTCAACAACGTTTCCACCTACGGCAATCTCCGGCGCCTGATTCTCGAGGGAAAAACGCCCTTCGATCAACACGAGCTCAACTACGCCGAACTGGCGCTCAAGGTCTCCGGTGCGGTGCAGGCCGCGCGCCATGTGACCACCGCATGCCAGCAGCCGTGGTCGCCTGTCGCCGGCTCGGCTGGTGTCGTGCCAGGCGGCTACGTTTATTCCTTCAACGGCCCGCAATCACTTTTTGCCGATACGATCCGCTCCATGCGTTCACTCGTCGTCGCGCACCAGCTGGGCCACGTGCTGATGGGCGAGGGCGACAGGCCCATTAATCTTCTCCACCGCGCCATTGAGCACGCGGCAACCACCGCGCGATTCAATGTATTCTTCGGCGCGGGCCGCGACCGTTACGACGTGCGCGGCCGCGTCGCGCACGAATCGATTTTCAACCGCGACGACGGCCAGTTCCGCTGTCCCTCCTCCCAGCAGGGCTATTCGCCCTTTACCACCTGGACGCGTGGCGCGGCGTGGATCATCTGCGGTTATGCCGAGCAGCTCGAGTTTCTCGACACCGTGCGCGGCACCGACCTCGACGCCGTCGGCAGCCGCCGCGCCGTGACCGACCTGTTTCTCGCCACGGCCCGCGCCGCGAGCGACTATTACATCGACGGCTACTCCGCGCGCGACGGCGTTCCGTACTGGGACAGCGGCGCGCCCGATCTCTGGCGCCTCGGCGGAACTCATCTCAACCAACCCGCCGACCCGTTCAACGCCCACGAGCCGGTGGACAGCTCGGCCGCCGCCATCGCGGCCCAAGGGTTCCTGCGGCTCGGCCGCTGGCTCACCACCAATGGCGAAGCGGCCGCCGGGAAAAAATATTTTCAGGCCGGGCTCACCATTGCCGGCACGCTTTTTGACGAGCCCTATCTTTCAACCGACAAAAAGCACCAGGGCCTGTTGTTGCACAGCGTCTATCACCGGCCCAACGGCTGGGACCACGTGCCGAAAGGCCGCTCGGTTCCGTGTGGCGAATCCTCGATGTGGGGCGATTACCATGCGATGGAACTCGCGCTCCTCATCCAGCGCCTCGCTGAGGAAAAATATTACACGTTTTTCTGAGTGGCGCCCTCAGAATTGAAGATCTTTGTTGAAAACACTCATCAATCTCTACGGCCTGACCCGCGAGGAGCTGCGCGGGCGGTTTGTGCAGTGGGGGCTCAAGCCGGTGCATGCGGCGCGGCTGTGGAATTATCTTTACCTCGAATTTGCCGGTTCGTTCGAGGCGATGCCCAAGCTGCCGGCGAAAGTGCGTGCGCGACTCGCCGCCGAGACGCAGATCGGCGTGCTGCCGACCACGCTCGAAACGGATTCGAGCGACGGCTTCACCCGCAAATACCTGCTCGCGCTCGCCGATGGCGAAAAAATCGAGACGGTCCTGATGCGGTTCACCGGCCGGGTGACGGCGTGCATCTCGAGCCAGGTTGGCTGCGCGATGGGGTGCGTTTTTTGCGCCACGGGCCAGATGGGCTACACGCGCCACCTCACGCCGGGAGAAATTGTCGCCCAGGCGGTGCATGTCGCCCGCCAATTGCGCGACCTCTCGCCTCCCGCCCCCCGCCTTTCGCCTGGGCGCGACAGGGAGAAGCCGCGGCTTCGCAATGTCGTGCTCATGGGCATGGGCGAACCGCTGCATAACTATGACGCGGTCATGCAGGCGATTGATATCCTGCGCGATCCCAACGGCCTCTCGCTGGCCGGTCCGCGCATCACGCTGAGCACGGTCGGTGTCGTGCCCGGCATTCTCCGCCTGGCGGAGGAGAAGCGTCCGCTGCATCTTGCCGTTTCGCTGCATGCCGCGACCCAGGCCGAGCGCGCCGCGCTGGTGCCGGTCGCGAAAAAATGGCCGCTTGACGAACTCATGGCCGCGTGCCGCCACTACTGCGAAAAAACCCAGCGCCGCATTTTTTTCGAGTGGACGCTGATCGAAGGAAAAAACGATTCGCCCGACCAGGCCCGCGCCGTGGGCCGCCTGTTGCATGGCCTGCCTGCGCAGGTGAATTTGATCCCGCTCAATCCGACGGCGGGTTATGCCGGCGCGCCGGCGCGCAGCGAGGCGGCGAAACGTTTCCAGGGAATTCTTGCCGACGAGTTTGCCCTGCCGAGCACGGTGCGCCAGCGCCGAGGCATCGACATCGCCGCAGGCTGCGGGCAGTTGGCGGCGGCAACAGCCTGAAACTTCAACCTGCAGGCCGCGATTGCGCCCCAACCGTCACCTGGTTCTGCTGTCGATCCAGGCCAGCGTCTGCTGGGCCTGCCCGATGAGCGGAGTGGAGATGAGCTTTGCCTCGCCGCCGGGCGCGGCCAGGCCAAGCCTGTTTGCTCGGGATTGCAGCGTAAGTGCGGCGAGCGCTGCGGCCTCGGAGTCGGCGGCCAGTTGGTCGGTGTCGGCATTCAGGAAACCTGGCGCGGTCACCGGGGTTTTTGGCTGAAGGACTTTTTCCAACAGGAAAAATCCAAGCGAGGTGCCGAGCGCATCAAGCCAGGCGCACGGCTTGGCGGAAGGCGCGTAGGCCAGCCCGCGGTTCTCTGGCTTCCACTCCATGAAGGCGCGGATCGTCTCGTGCAGCCGGGTGAGCGTGGCATCGGCGGTGGCGGGCGTCCATCGCACGGAGAACGCTTTGCGCTCGCGGATTTTTTTCATATCCCACAAGTGCAAGCACAACTCGTAATTGTCGGCGCTGTGCCGCAGCGCCCCGGTAAAGACGTAGTCGAGCTTTTCACCGCTGGTGTTCGCGAGCTGGTGGAGATTGTCGGTGGTCCATTCGGTTCCGAACAGCATCGGGCTCTTCCCTGTTTCAGGGTGGTCAAGCACGCTGACGACGGCGATGGGCGCGTAATTCGGGGAAAAATAAAACGTTTCCGCGAACCACAGGGGCAGGGCGCGCGCGAGCCGGCCCAGTTCGTCCTCGGGCTGCGCGATGGCCTCGGCCATGCTTTTTAAGCCGGGCAGCGCGAGCTGGGCGAAGGCCACGCGGCACAGGCGCCCTTCCTTGGGCGGGAGAATTTCACTGGCAAGCGGTTCAAGGCCGTAAAACCAGATCGGCTTGCTGATGGTGATGAGCCCGATTTTTGCCTCAGCGGGCATCATCGCCCCATTTTCGGCAATCGGGGCGTCCCCCGGCAAAGAGCCCTGCGCGATGAGCTCGGCGATGGCATTGGAAAACCCATAGAGGCGATCCTCAAGCTCAGGGCGGTTGAGCGAAAATAAAATGTCGAGCACGTGCTGGGCGGCGTCGGTGTCGCGCGCGGCGAGGTAGGCTTGCAGGACGTTGATCCCGGTGGCGGGCCCGTGCTTTTGCGCATCGTAGCGAGGGGCGACGAGGTCGATGATGGGCTGCACGTGGCCGTTGCTGCCGAGATCGCCGGAAATGGCGACGAGCACGTCGGCGCGGTCGCCGGCCTCCGCAAGCACCTGTTCATAAATGGCCAGCGCGCCGGGCAGATCCTTGCCTTCGAGTTTTTCCCGCGCAGCGGCAAGCTGCGACATGATGCCGCTGGCCGCAGGTGTAACCGGGTCGCCGACGGGCGGGGGCAGGGGAGTTGGCCTTTTTACTTTGGAGCGCTCGAAAAATCCCATGCCTCCAAGAAAAACACTTGGCTGGTCGTTGGCGAACAGAAATCCCGTTTAGGTGCAGGTCCTTCAAATTAGCTTCGGGCGGCCCATGGCCATTTGTTGCAAGACGCACCCTTGACCCGGCCCGCGGTGGGTTTAATTACAACCCTTCCCGCGCGATGAACCGCGTCCACATAAAAACCTACGGTTGCCAGATGAACGAGCGCGACAGCGAAGCGGTCGCGGCGATGTTGCGCGCACGCGGCTATCGCATCGTGGCCCGCGAGGACGAATGCGACATCCTGCTGCTCAACACCTGCGCGGTGCGCGATGCCGCCGAGCAGAAGGCCATCGGCAAGGCCCGTCACGCGCTCGCACACAAGCACCGCCGGCCGGACTTCGTCCTCGGCATCCTCGGCTGCATGGCGCAGAACCGCGGCACGGCGCTGCTCGAACAGCTGCCCGACGTGGACCTCATCGTGGGCACGCAAAAGTTCCACCAGGTGCCCGGCTATCTCGACAATCTCCTCGCCGCGCGCGCGGCGGGCGTGCCGGTCGGCGAAACCGTCATCGACCTCGCGGAGGAAGCCGGTTCGCAGAACGAGATCCGCGACCACGTGCTCGCGCAGGATGATCTGCCTGATGCGCCGCCGCAGGTCAGCGCGTTCGTCTCGATCCAGCAGGGCTGCAACATGGACTGTTCTTTCTGCATTGTGCCGAAGACGCGCGGCGACGAACGCTCGCGGCCGATGGATGAAATCGTGCGCGAGGTTGTGGAGCTGGCGGCGCGCGGCGTGAGGGAAATCACGCTGCTCGGGCAGATCGTCACAAGTTATGGCCGGCGCGACTACGCGCACACCGGCGGCGTGTCGCCTTTTGTGCAGTTGCTTGAAAAGATCCACGCGGTGGACGGCATCGAGCGCATCCGTTTCACCTCGCCGCACCCGCGCGGGTTCAAGCAGGACCTGGTCGAGGCCTACGGCCGACTGCCGAAACTTTGCGAATACGTCCACCTGCCCATGCAGTCGGGCTCGGACCGCATCCTGCGTGCGATGAACCGGCCCTACACGCGCGACCGCTACCTTGAGATTGTTGCCGCGTTGCGCGCGGTGCGTCCGGACATTTATTTTTCAACCGACATCATTGTCGGCTTTCCCGGCGAGACCGACGAGGACTTCGCGCAAACGCGCGAGCTGCTCGAAGCGGTCAACTGCGACATGGCCTACATTTTCAAGTATTCCATCCGCACCGGCACGCCCGCGGCCGAAATGCCGGGCCAGGTGCCCGATGAAACCAAGGAGCAGCGCAACCAAATCCTGCTCGACCTGCTCCAGCAAAATTCGGTGCGCCGCAACCTTTCGCTCGTCGGGCGGACGGAGGAGGTGCTCGTCGAAGGTCGCGACAAAACCGGGCGGCGCTTCACCGGCCGCACGCGCGGCAACCGCGTGGCGGTGTTCGAGGCGAATGAACGCCTGATCGGGCAGCTGGTGCCGCTGCGGATCGAGCGCACGACCGTGAGCACGCTGTATGGCGAGCTGGTGCTGGCTGGCGTTAATAGTTGAGGGTTGAAAGCTGAGCGTTGAGAGAATCCAACCCCATAATCTTGCCGTTATGACCGTGCTCGACTCTCAACCTTCAACTATTAACTCTCAACTCCCTTAATGTCCCTCACGCTTGCTACCCTGCTTCCCGGTTTGCTGCTCATCGTCCTTGGGGCCGCGGTTTTTGCCGGCACACCCGCCATCGTCGCGATCTTCAAGGCCATGCCGCGTTCGCGCGCGGCGACGTTCGTGTTTTTCTACGGTGGGGCGGCGTGGTTCCTCAGTATCGTCTGGAATCTTTCGGCGGCCGATTTCGGCGAACACCGCATGCTGCTCTTCATCGGCTTTTCCCTGGTGGCCATCCTTGCCTTTTTCTATGTGCCGGATTTCCTGGCGGTGCGCGGGCTGTGCATTCTTACGCTGCTCGCCGGCTGGCCGGTGCTGATGTCCGGCTACATGAATTTCGACCATCCGCAGGTGTATTTCCTCAAGGGGTTTGTTTACGCATGCATTGGACTCGCGCTCTGGCTCGGCGCGCAGCCGTGGCGGCTGCGGGATTTTTTCCAGTGGCTTTTCGCGACGAGCGGCCGGCCGCGGACTATCGGCGGCGCGCTGCTCGGCTACGGGCTGTTGCTCTGCGTGGTGGCTTTCTCTTATTAG
>DATMNP010000141.1:0-31211 GCA_035568935.1 Opitutaceae bacterium
AAAAACTCCACCCACTCCGTCAGCTCGCTTTTGGGATAGATTTTTCCGCCGGTGCGGAGCAGCACGGGTTCCAGGGCCTCGACGCTGAGCTTGAGTTTGCCCGTCTCGGTGCGCTGGTTGATTTTTATCCGGAGGTCCTCGGTGCATTTTTGCAGCTCGGACGACTCGGCGGCGGTGAGCTGGTCGCGGCGAAAATCAAATATCTTCTCAGCCAGCTCGAGCCATTGCAGGGCGCTCGCCCGTATCTTTTTTTCCTGGGAGGTGAAGAATCCGAACACGTGGGCTCCTGGGTTAGGTTATTGTTGTAGGTCGGGGTTTATCCCCGACACCTGTCCGCCATAGCCTTGGCGAAGGCGGATGTCGGGCGTAAAGCCCGACCTACAAAAGGAATTTGAAGACATCTCACAGCGATTATTCGTTTTTGAGCACCTTGATAAAGGCATCGGATGGGATCGAGACACGACCAAATTGTTTCATCTTCTTTTTGCCCTCCTTCTGCTTGTCGAGGAGCTTGCGCTTGCGGCTGATGTCGCCGCCGTAGCACTTTGCGGTGACATCCTTGCGCATTTCCTTCACATTGTCGCGCGCGATGATCTTGCCGCCGATGGCGGCCTGGATGGCCACCTTGAACATTTGCGGGGGAATGATCTCGGCGAGTTTCTCGCAAAGGGCGCGGCCCTTTTGCTCGGCCTTGTCGCGATGCACGATGGTCGCAAACGCATCCACCGGGTCGCTGTTGATGAGGATTTCCATCTTCACGAGGTCGGAAATGCGGTACTCGCCCAACTCGTAGTCCATCGAGCCGTAACCGTGGGTGATGCTCTTCAGCCGGTCGTTGAAATCGACCAGGATTTCGTTGAGCGGCAGCATGCAGGTCAGCATCACGCGCGTGGCGTCGAGCGTGTCGGTATGGTCGAGCACGCCGCGTTTTTCCATGATGAGCGCGAGGATGTCGCCCATCGCGTCGTTGGGAATGTGAATGGACGCCTTGATCGTCGGCTCCTGGATTTCGAGGATCGTGCCGGGATCGGGCAGGTTGACGGGGTTGTCCACTTCCATGGTCGCCCCACCCTGCTTGACGATGTGGTAAACGACGCTCGGGTAAGTCGAGATGATGTCCACGTCGTGTTCGCGGCGGATGCGCTCCTGGATGATTTCCATGTGGAGCAGGCCGAGGAAGCCGCAGCGGAAACCGAAGCCGAGCGCAAGTGAGCTTTCCGACGAGTAAACGAACGCCGCATCGTTCAACTGCAGGCGGCCCAGCGCGGCCTTGAGCTTCTCGTAGTCGGAGGTGTCGACCGGATAAAGGCCGCAAAACACCATCGGGCGGACTTCCTTGTAGCCGGGCAGCATCTCGGTGGCCGGCTTGTGCCCCTGCGTGATGGTGTCGCCGGTCTTCACTTCGGACGGGTCCTTGATGGTGGCGATGATGTAACCGACATCGCCGGCGGTCATCACGGCGGTGGGCTCCATCTTCGGATGAAAAAAACCGACTTCCTTGATCTCGGATTTCAGGCCGGAGCTCATCAGCATCATCTGCTCGCCCGCGCGCAGGGTGCCGGAAAACACGCGCACATAGGCGATGACACCGCGGTAGGAATCGTAAAGCGAATCGAACACGAGCGCACGCGTCGCCGGGTAATCCGCCCAGCGCGGCGGCGGAATGCGATGCACGACGGCCTCAAGAATGTCGGTGATGCCGATGCCGGACTTGCCGCTCGCAAGAATGGCCTCGTCGGCCGGGATGGAGAGGATGTCCTCGAGCTGGCGGAGGCAAAGCTCGAGGTTGGCGCTGGGCAGGTCGATCTTGTTGATGACCGGGATGACCTTGAGGTTTTGCGAAAACGCGAGGTGGGCGTTGGCCACGGTTTGCGCTTCCACGCCCTGCGCCGCGTCCACCAGCAGCACCGCGCCTTCGCAGGCGGCCAGGCTGCGCGAAACCTCGTAGGAAAAATCCACATGGCCGGGCGTGTCCATGAGGTTGAGCTTGTACTCCTGGCCGTCCTTGGCCGTATAGCGCATCGTCACCGGATGGCTCTTGATCGTGATGCCCCGCTCTTTTTCCAGGTCCATCGCGTCGAGATGCTGCGCGGTGAGCACGCGTTGCGTGACGGTGTTGGTGGATTCGAGCAGCCGGTCGGAGAGCGTGGTCTTGCCGTGGTCAACGTGGGCAATGATGCAGAAATTTCTTATGTGGGGGACGTCCATGCGGCGATAACTTGGAACTCAATCAGGCGGCGGCCAAATCGGCAAACTCGCTGAAGCTTTTCACGACCCACGTTTTTTCCGTGCGCCGTGCGAGGCCGGCAAGCACGCCCCCGGGGCCGAGCTCCCAAAAACCGGTCGCGCCCGCCGCGACGGCGCTGCGCATGCAGTCTTCCCAGAGCACGGATGACACAATTTGTTTCACGAGCGCGGCGCGAATTTCATCCGGCTGCGCGACGGCCCGGCCGGTGGTGTTGGTGAAAACGGTGAAGCGGGGCGCGGCCAAGGGGATTTTTTCCAAATACGCCGCAAAGGCCGCGCGGGCGGGCTCCATCAGGCGGCTGTGATAGGCGCCGGCGACGTTGAGGGGCATGATTTTTTTGAAGCCGCGTTCCTTCGCGGCGGCGACGGCGGCGGCCACTTTCGGTTTTTCTCCCGAGACGATGATCTGGCCGGGGCTGTTGAAATTGGCCGCCTCGATGTCGAACTCCCCGCAAAGCTCATAAACTTTCGCGCGTTCCTCGCCGATGATCGCGGCCATCCCGCCACTCGTCTGCTCGCAGGCGAGCTGCATGAGCCGGCCGCGCTCGGCCACAATGCGCAGGCCGGTGACGAAATCGAAGGCGCCGGCGGCCGTCAGCGCCGTCACTTCGCCCAAGGAAAGGCCCAGCGCGAAATTTGGCTCGCCGGCCGGCACCTTGCCCTGTTCGCGCAGGGCCGCGAGCAGCGCGAGTCCGTGGACATAAAGGGCCGGCTGGCAGATTTTGGTCTGCGCGAGATCCGCCTCGGGGCCTTCAAAACTGACCTTTGACAAGTCCCAGCCAAGCACGGTGTTAGCCTCATCATAAAGCGCGCGCGCCGCGGGTGATTGTTCGCAAAGCGTGCGTCCCATGCCGATTTTTTGGGCGCCTTGCCCGGCGAAAAGTAATGCGAGTGCCATGTGTAAAGGGCACGTTTAATCGCCCGGACGTGAAAAAACCAAGCTGATTCGTCAGCAGTCTTTGGTCGCAGTTGGTAATTGGCAGTTGGTAATGGGTATTTAGCTCGAAGTTGGGTCGTAGGCCTTTGGTATCGGACGTTCAGGGAATCGACGGCCTGCAACCAGAGACAAGATATCAAAGTGTCAGCCACGAACACCAACGACCAAATACCAATTACCAACTGCCAGCCTCAGGCGTTCAGGAAAATTCCCTTGAGATTCATTTCGAGGGCCTGCGGATTGGGCGAGAATTTGAGGCCGTCGACCTTGCTGATTTTGCCGGCTTTGATGAGGCGGTAAAGATCCTTGTTGAAGGAGAGATTCTCGGCCTCGGCGCCGGAATCGAGCATGCCTTGGATTTTTTCAAACTGGCCTTCGAGGATAAGTCCACGCACCACGGTGTCCGCCTGCAAAACTTCCAAGGCGGGCATCCGGCCCCCGCCCTCGATGGAGGGAATAAGTTTCTGGCAAATGATACCACGCAGCGTGCCAGCAATCTGGCGGCGCGCCTGGATCTGTTGTTCCGGTTGGAAAAATTCAAAAAGGCGCGTGATGGATTGCTGCACCGTGGCCGCATGCATCGTCGAGATGACAAGGTGGCCGGTTTCGGCCGCGGCCAGGGCCGTTTCAAAGGTCACGCGGTCGCGCATCTCACCAATGAGAATGATGTCGGGATTCTGGCGAAGCACGGATTTCACCGCCATGGCGAAGTCAGGCACGTCCAGCCCGATTTCGCGCTGGTTGAACACGGACTTGTCGTCCTGGAAGGTAAACTCGATCGGGTCTTCGATCGTGACGACATGGCGGTCGAGGTTCTGGTTTATCCAGCCCAGCATCGCCGCCATGGTCGAACTTTTGCCCGAGCCGGTGGCCCCGCAGACCAGAAGGATGCCGTCCTTGGACTTGCAAAACTTGATCAACGGATCGTCCAGGAGGTTGAGCTCGGCAAAAGTAGGCACCCGGCTTTTCACGTGGCGGAAAACCACGCTGGTGGTGCCACGCTGTTGAAAAGCGTTGACGCGGAAACGCCCCACCCCGTCCGCAGTGTAGGCAAAGTCGATCTGGCCTTCATTTTCCCACTGCTGCTTGAAAACGCGCGGCACCTTTTCATCGACGAACTCCTGCACCTCCGCGCCCGTGAAGGGATCCATGTCCACCGGCTTCAGCCGGCCACCCAAGCGGACATAGCCCGGCTTGTTGGATTTTATAATGATGTCGCTCGCGCCGCTTTCGACGGCGAGCTTGAGGAGGTCGTTGAAGATTTCTATGTTCATCGAAACTGGCTGGGCCAGGAAAAAAACAAGGTGAACTTTCTAGGGTAGTATGCTTTGTTGGGCAAGGTCTCTTTAGTCCAAGATACTTTTTGACACGGTTTTCCATGAAACTACGCCCTCTCACCGGCGCGATCACCGCGCTCGTTACACCGTTTAAGAACGGCCAGGTCGCCTATGACGACCTGGCCCGGTTCGTTGATTTCCAAATCAAAGGCGGCATAAACGGCCTCGTGCCCGTCGGCACCACGGGCGAATCGCCCACGGTTTCGCACGAGGAGCACATGGAGGTGATCCGGGCCACCATCGCCGCGGCGCGCGGCCGCGTGCCCGTGCTGGCCGGCACCGGCTCGAATTCCACGCAGGAGGCCGTCGAGCTCACGCGCCTCTCGCACGAAGCCGGCGCCGATGCGATGCTCATCGTCGCGCCCTACTACAACAAGCCGAGCCAGGAAGGCCTCTTTCGCCACTATTGCGCGCTCGCCGAGACGACGGATCGGCCCATTGTGCTTTATTCGATTCCCGGCCGTTGCTGCATCGAGATCGGCGTGCCAGTCATCGAACGGTTGCGCGCAAAATATCCCCACGTCCGCTACATCAAGGAATCCGGCGGCACGGTCGATCGCGTGGACCAGATCAAGCAGGCGCTGGGCCGCGACATCACCGTGCTCAGCGGCGATGACTCGCTCACCCTGCCCTTCATGGCCGCCGGTGCCGAGGGTGTCATCAGCGTGGCCTCGAACCTCGTGCCGCGTGAAATCGCCCGGATGGTGAAGTTCGCCCTGGCCGATGATTATGCCGGCGCGAAGAAGCTGCACCGCAAACTCTACCCCCTTTTCAAGGCGCTCTTCATCGAGCCCAATCCCGTGCCGGTCAAGACGGCCATGGTGCGCGCCGGCATCATCAGCTCGGCCGAAGTGCGCCTGCCGCTTTGCGAGATGGGCGCCGCCAACCTGAAAATCCTCACCGGCGTGCTCGCCGCGCTCGGCAAATAATTTTTTCCATGCCGCTCAACATCCTTCTCAACGGCGCCAAAGGCCGCATGGGCCACGCCATCGCCGCGGCCGCGGCCGAGCTGGGCATCGGCATCGGCGCCGCCACCGATGCCGGAGACGACCCGGCCGCCGGTCTCGCGCGCTGCGACGCCATCATCGACTTCAGCTCGCCTCCCGGCACGGGGCGCCTGCTCGAGCTGGCCGTCGCACACCACAAGCCGATCGTCATCGGCACGACCGGGCATACGGCCGAGGAAAAGAAAAAGCTCCTCGCCCTGGCCGCACGCGTGCCCTGCGTGTGGGCGGGAAATTTTTCCGTGGGCGTAAACCTGCTGTTTGCCCTCACCCAGGAAGCCGCGCGCGTGCTCGATTCGGACTACGATGCCGAGGTGATCGAGATGCACCACCGCTTTAAGAAGGACGCGCCCAGTGGCACCGCCGCGCGCCTGCTCGAAATTATCCTCGAGGAACGCAAGCTCACCGCCCAGGCGCTGCGCCATGGCCGGTCCGGCCTCACCGGGGAACGCACGCCAAGCGAAGTGGGCGTGCATTCGCTGCGCGGCGGCGACGTCGTGGGCGACCACACCGTTGTTTTTGCCGCGCTGGGCGAACGCCTCGAGCTCACCCACAAGGCCTCGGACCGCGCCATCTTTGCCCGCGGCGCCCTGCGCGCCGCCCAATGGGTCGTGAAGCAGCCGGGCGGTGTTTACGACATGCAGGACGTGCTTGGCTTACGAGCTGATCCTAAATGATCACTTCCATCCACGGTATGCTGGTTGCAACCTCGCCCCTGCTTGCCGTCATCGAAACGGGAGGCCTGGGCTACGACGTGCACATCCCGGTGACGACCGCGGAAAAGCTCCCCGCCACCGGCGCACAAGTGAAGCTGCACACGCTCGCCGTTTACCGCGAGGATGCGCAGACGCTCTACGGTTTCGCCACGGTGGAGGAACGCGATTTCTTCCGCCTGTTGATCGATCACGTGACTGGCGTCGGCCCGAAAGGCGCGCTGACGATCATGAGCAAACTTTCGCTGGCGCTGCTCGAAAGCGCCATCCGCGCGGGCGACATCGCCACCCTGGCAAACTGCCCTGGCATCGGCAAAAAAACCGCCGAGCGCCTTGTCGTGGAATTGAAAAGCAAGCTGGGCGCGCCGGCGGCCGGCGAAACGGTTTCATTGGGAAGTTCCTCCCCGTCCGGGGCCGCCCCCGTCGACAGCAAACAGCACGATGCGGTGATGGCACTGATGGCGCTCGGCTACAAGGCCGCCGATGCCGACCAGGCCGTGCGCCGCGCCGCACTAGCACTCGGTGGCCGGGTCACGACCGAGGCGCTGGTGAAAAAAGCGCTCAACGGGTAAGGAGCCCGTGGGCGAAGCCCGACGGGATCCTAGCGCTGGAACTGGAAGCTCGCCATCTCCGCCACGGGCTGATCGTCACTGCGGGCACGCGCAAAGCGCAGGTCGGACGGCTGCGCCTCGGCCTGCGGTCCAAACATATTCTCGCTGTTGTCAATCGCGGGCATGGGGGAAAGCTCAATCTGCCTGATCCAATCAAATGCTGCGCGTTGGGCGTCGCTGGCGGCCCGATTATTGGCGAGCGAAAATTTATTGGCCGTCATGACAGTTTTGAATTCGGCCGGACGAACGCTGGGATTTACCGCTGCGACCTGAAATGATTCGGGCGGCACGTTCACTTGCGCCACTTCGTCGACGCCGGGTTTGGCCGCAGGTGCAGAGTTGGAGGCCGGATGGTTAACCAGCATGAACGCGACGCAGGCCGCCGCGGCCAGTCCCGCGCCCAGCGAAATGCGCGCCAGGCGGTATCCTCGCGCGGGGAACGCCGTGACCTTGCCCTCGGCCTGGACCAGGGCTTGGTCCAGCGATGTGGCCGGTGCGTGGAAATTCTCGAAGACCAGCGTACACGCCCGGTGCATGCGGCAGTATTGCAGATAGGTGCGGCGGTGCGCCGGGCTGCGCGCGATCTCCGCCTCCAGCTCAGCCGCTTCCTCGGGCCCGATCTGGCGGTCGATGTACAGGTTGATCAATTCGATGAAGCGCGACTCTTTCATGCGAATTCCTCTCCCAGTTTTGCGCGCAGGCTTTCACGTGCGCGCGCGATGCGGCTTTTGACCGTGCCGACGGAAATAGCCAGGATCTCGGCAATTTCCTCGTAGGACAAATTTTTCACGTTGCGCAAGATAAGGACTTCCCGGTGCTTGGGACTGAGTTTTTCCATGCCGGAGGCAATGGAAGTGACAAATTCCTGCGTGACGGTTGCATCCTCCGGCGTCTCCATCTCCGCGGCAAAAACCTCGGAAAGCGGCGTGGCGTTGTCGGCCGAGACCGGCTGGTCGAACGAAACGGTCTTGTCGCGTTTGCGGCGCCACCAATACCAGTAGCGGTTGCGGGCGAGGTTGGTCGCGATCTGGTAGAGCCAGGTTGAGAACGCCGATTCTCCCCGAAAGTTAACGAGTCCGCGATGCGCGCGGATGAAGGCGTCCTGCGTGACCTCCTCGGCATCCTGCTGGTTGCGCAAAAGGTGGTGAACCATCGAGTAGATGCGATCCCAGTAGCGCGTGACCATTTCGCTGAACGCCGCCTCGTCGCCGTTTTTAAAACGATCGACGAGCATCCGGTCTAATGCAACTTCCTGGGCTTTGATCGACATAGCGTCCATCTGTCTCTGATGCGTGTAATCGAGAATTGTTCCCATGGGTAATCGGAATGGTTGGTGATTGGCAGAAAACGGGCAGATTGCAGGGTATGACGCTGCTGAGCGGGTAAAGTTTTACGAAAAAACAGGATTTTTCGCAAGAGTGGTGTTTCGAAAATCCTTGCCAGTGTGGATGACTGAAATCTATTTCCGCTACCTTCCGCGATTGTGTGGGCTGGTAGCTCAATGGTAGAGCAGCATCCTTTTAAGTTGTTGGTTCCGGGTTCGAGTCCCGGCCAGCCCACCATCCGCCAACGCCCCGATTTGTCGGGGCTATGGCGAGATGTCTCGCCGTAGCCTTGGCGAAGGCGGACTCAAAAAGGAACGCCCAACGTCCAACTCCAAGACCAGTATGGCCATGCCATCCGTCATGTCTCGCCGTAGCTTCAGCGAGGGCGGATCACTTGCCAGGCGGGCCGTCTTTCCCTTCGCTCGCATCGTAATTGAGCGTGGCGTAAACGACCCCAATTAAATTTTGCGGGGTCACGAGTTCCGCATCAGCCTCCTCATTATTCACTCCGGCCACGCGCCAGCCATAGGCTTCTTTTCCAATCAGCCGGTGGACGACTTCGACCCCGCGTGAGTTGACATAGGCCACGGTCATGCCCGGCCGCAGCGTGTCGTAAGGCACGGCGTTGATCACGAGCATGGTGTTGTCACCATAGATCGGCAGCATCGAGGTCCCAGCGCCAGCCGCCGCCGTGCGTCCCTCGGCGCGCTGTGCGATCATCTCAGCGTCATTCCAGGCCTGCAGTTTGCCCACATTGGCCGAAGGCGGGGCCTTGTCGCTGGCGCACCCCGCAAACAAAGCAAGCAAAAACCCCGATGTCAGTTTTTGTAAAATCGAACAAAGATACTTTGGCAAAGCTTGCACAGGCAAAGATTTTATAGTTATGCTTAGTCCCATACTTGGCAGGATGGATAAAACATAACGCATATGAAACGACTTGTCATTGTCGAAGATCAAACCGCCATCAGGGAAATGTTGGTCGAGATACTTCACCTGGATCCCAATTACAAACTTGTGGGCGAAAGCGGCGATGGCCAGAGCGCCTACACGTTGTGCATGGATGTGAAACCCGATTTGCTCGTGCTCGACGCCAAACTGCCCGGGCTGAACGGCGTCGATCTTCTCCGCCGCATCAGCAAACAGCTGAAAAATGTCCGCGTGCTGGTTTTTTCCGGCCATGAAAATCCTGTCCTGGTGCGCGAGATGCTCGAGGCCGGCGCCCATGGCTTTGTGGAAAAAACCGCCGGCTTGGTGGAATTTAAAAAAGGCCTTGAGACCGTGGCCAATGGCGGCACTTACTTCGGCCCGGCCGTCGCCGCGCTCCTGCGCAATGTCGTGGCCAACCCGAGCGCCAGCGCCACCGCCGATTTCCTGACCGACCGCGAACGCGAAATTCTCCAGCTTGTCGCGGAAAGCCACAGCACCAAGGAAATCGCCTCCAAGCTCGGCATCAGCGTGAAGACCGTGGACAACCACCGCACCAATTTGATGCGCAAACTCAACCTCCACGACGTCGCCAGCCTCACGCGCTACGCCCTCGAGGTCGGGATCATCGAGCAGAAAAAAGCGCTGCCCTGAGGCAAAGGCTGAAGAACTGAAAGACTGAAGGGCTGAACCAAACGGCCCTCGGCTCTTGGATATTTCTTAAACGTGGATTGTGCGCTGCTCAGATTTTCAGCCTTTCAGCCGTTCAGTTCTTCCGCCCTTCCCGATAGCGCTCCGCCAGCACGTCCGCCAGCCGCTCGTCTTCACCCACGAGCCCGGTTGGGACGACCCGCAAGCCCGGCTGCGCGCGCATGGCGCCGGCACAGATTTCAGCAATATGCCCGCCCGGCCCGGCATGGCGCCCGGGTGACAGAAATTGCAGCGCCACCACCACCTCGCCCTGGCCAAAATTTTTATCGCGCAGCAAACCGGCCAGCAACGGCTCGGTAAAGGCAAACGCGGGCTCCAGCCGCCGCTCCATCGAGGCCACCGCCACTTCGCCGCCGAGCAGCCGCTGCAATTGTTCACCCAGGAAATTCCGCACGGCCGTCACGTCACGCTGCGGACTGCCGTGGTCGACCAGCGCGACTTTTGGGCGGCTCCAGCCCGCGCCAGCCGCCGATCGCCTCACGCCGTCGGCGAGGATGGTCGCGATGCCCGTGTCGTCCACGGCATTTACGTCCACCAGCCAGCGCGCCACGCGCACCCGCAGGTCGGGAAATTTTTTGCGCAAGGCCTGGAGCCGCTCCGGCAGGTAGTCCGTCAAGGCCGCGCTTGGGCCGAAGAAAAGTGGCAGCAACACAAAATCGTTTTCACCCCGCGCCGCCGCCATGGCCAGGGCGGGCTCCAGCAGCTCCGCCCGTTCGCCTCCCAATGCCACGGCGTCGATCGTGCTCGAGTGCAGCAGCGACACCGCACGCACGTCCGTGCCGTCCAGCCGCGCCCGCAGCCAGTTGGCGATGCGGCGCAGGCTCAAGGTCGAGGCTGCGCGCAGCGAACCATTGTCGAATAAAAAGCAAATTGGCTGGCGGTGGGTTTTCACGGGCGTAAGATTGCCGAATAAATCCTTGCCGTGCCAATGCGATTGCTCAATAACGACAAATCTTTCCGTTTCACATGAAGATCACCTCCTCCCTGCTTTCCCTCACTCTCCTCAGCGCCGCCGTGCTGCTCGCCGGCTGCGCCACCAAATCCAAGCGGCCCACGCCGGATCAGACCGTGCTTGGCCCGAACGGGCTTAACCCAGAAAGCATCAACACCACCGACGCCAATGCGGCCGGCTTGCAGCAACGCCTGCCCGATGGTGTGATCGACGACGGCCATCTTATTCACGGTCTGCTTCCGTCGGTTTATTTTGATTTGGACCAATCGGCAATCAAGCCGGGCGAACGCTCAAAGCTGGCCGATGCGGCCAAATACCTCAAAGACAACCCAACGAAGAAACTTCTCCTCGAAGGCCATTGCGACTGGCGAGGCACCGACGAGTACAACCTTTCGCTGGGCGACCGCCGCGCCCAGAGCGTGAAAAAATACCTCATCAAAGCCGGCGTCGATGAGAGTCGCCTTGAGACGCTTTCCAAGGGCAGCCTTGAGGCCATCAAGAACGGCACCGCCGATCAGATGGGCCACGACCGCCGGGTCGATCTCGATGTCAAGAAAGACGACGCAGATGCCGGCGCGCCAGCAACCGCACCAGCCGCTGCGCCGGCCGGCGGCTCGTAAGCCGAGCGACATAAAAAATCTCACCCACAAAAAGCCCCGGATGAAAATCCGGGGCTTTTTTTAGCGGCAGAGGATCAGTTTGCTTGTGGGAGGGGCTTTATGCCCCGACATGTCGCGGGATAAACCCGCTCCCACATTCATTCAGATAAAGCGAACTGACAACCTCACCTTTTTATCCCGCCGCCAGCGCCGTCAGCACTTTTTGCGACACCGCCATGCCCTTCTGCATGATGCTCAATTTAAAGCTTTCATTGGGCGCGTGCAGGTTGTCTTCCGGCAAAAACAGGCCCAGCATGACCGAATCGAGCCCGAGCACGCGCCTGATGTCGGCAATGATGGGCACGCTCCCGCCCTCGCGAAGATAGAGCGGCGCCCGGCCGAACACCTCGGCCACCGCTGCGTCGGTCGCCCGGAATACCCGCGCCAGCACCGGCGATTGGCCGGGCGGCGTGTTCGCCCGGCCGGGCGGAACGACGACGTACGGCGTGCCCTCGTGCTGGTCGACAATGCGGAAGGTCACGTCCTTCGGCATGCGTTCGTTGATCGCCTGGTACAGAAGCTGGCGGATCCTCGCCGGCACCTGGTTCGCCACGAGCCGGCAGCTGATTTTCACGAAGGCCTTGCTGGGGATGACCGTCTTCGTGCCCTCCCCTTGGTAGCCGCCACCGATGCCGTTGAATTCAAGCGTCGGCAGGAACCTGGTCGCTTCAAACGGCGTGTAGCCCGGCGGCGTGTGAAAAGCCGGAATACCGAGAAACTCGCGGTATTTTTCCGCATCGCCGCCGAATTTCCTCAATTCTTCGCGCTCCCACGGCTCGACCTCCACCACGTCGTCATAAAATCCCGGCACGTTCACGCGGCCGTCGGGGGTGTGCAGCGAGGCGCACAGCTCGGCCAGCGCCTGGATCGGATTTCTCAATACGCCGCCATGCAGGCCGGAGTGCAAATCGCCCCTGGAGCCGGTGACCTCCACGTCGCACAACACCAGCCCGCGCAAGCCACAGGTGATGACGACCTGCCCTTCGCTCGGGCTGAGTGTATCGGAAAGAAAAACCAGATCGGCCTTGCGCAGCTCGTCCTGGCGGGACTCAAGGAACGGCAAAAAACTCGGGCTGCCCATCTCCTCCTCGCCTTCAATGAGAAAGGTGATGCGCAGCGGCAGGCGCGGATTCTTTTCCAGGAGCTGGGCAACCGCCGCGATGTGCGTCATGAGCGGGCCTTTGTTGTCAGCTGTGCCGCGGCCGTAAAGCCGGCCGCCCCGCTCCACCGGATCGAAGGGCGGGGTCGTCCACAGGCTCAGCGGATCGGCCGGCTGCACGTCGTAGTGCCCGTAAATAATGACATGGGGCCAATGCTCGTCGCCCCCGCGCCGCGCGAGGATGATGGGGTGCAGCTTCGTCGGCACGATTTCCACCGCGAAACCCATTTCGCGCAGCAGGCCCGCGACAAACTCCCGCGCGCCCTTCATGCCCTCCTTGAATTGGGGATCGGCCGACACACTCGGGTGGCGGACAAACTCCTTTAGCTTTTCAACCGGGTCGAACATCCCGCCGACGTTGGAGTAAAACCACGCCACAGGCTAGCCGGTTGTTGGGAAATCACTTTAAAGACAGGGCGGATTATTCGCCGCAGTTCAGTGTGGAAATGTGGGCGGGGTGTCCCCACCCCGCATAAGGTCGATCGCGGGGTGAGGACGCCCCGCCCACAAATTTAACCGGTGCATTAAGGATTACCCGTCCTCCCCTCCACCTCAGTGCTTAAAATGCCGGATACCGGTGAAGACCATGGTCATCCCGCGTTCGTCCGCGGCTTTGATGACTTCATCGTCGCGCACGGAGCCGCCGGGCTGGATGGCCGCGGTTGCGCCCGCCTCGGCCGCGGCAATCAGCCCGTCGGCAAAGGGAAACAGCGCCTCGCTCGCCACGACCGAGCCGTGCAGGTCGAGCCCGGCCTCCTTGGCTTTCCACACCGCGATGCGCGAGCTGTCCACCCGCGCCATCTGGCCCGCCCCGACGCCGAGCGTGCGTTCGCCGCGCGCATAGACGATGGCATTTGATTTGACGTGCTTGCAGATCTTCCAGGCAAAGAGCATGCCGGCCCATTCCTCGGGCGTCGGCTGGCGTTTCGTCACGACCTTGAATTCATTGATGTTCCCGAGGGTGCGGTCGCGATCCTGCACCAGCACGCCGCCAACCACCGAGCGGATTTCCTGCAGCGAATCCGCGCCGATGCCCTGCCGAGCCACCATCAGGCGCAGGCTTTTCTTTTTGCCGAAAACCTGGATCGCCTCGTCGCTGAAGCGCGGCGCAATGATCACCTCGGTGAAAATCTCCGCGATGGTCTTCGCCAGTGCGCCATCGAGCGTCTGGTTGACAATGATGATGCCGCCGAACGGTGCCTGTTTGTCCGTGGCATAGGCTTGTTCCCAGGCCGCACTGAGCGAATCCGCGCTCGCCACGCCGCAGGGATTCGTATGCTTCAAGATCGCCACCGTCGGGCGTTCGAATTCACCGATCAGGTAGGTGGCCGACGTGATGTCCAAAATATTGTTGTAACTGAGCTCCTTGCCCTGGAGCTGCTGGTAGTGCTCGTGAAAGGTTCCGTAAAGCGCCGCCTGCTGGTGAGGATTTTCGCCGTAGCGGAGCGCCTGGGCCTTCTTCCACGAAAGCGAGAGTTTTTCCGGGAATCCCGCGAGGGCCGCGAGGTCAGGCGCGTCTGCCTGCGCCGCGAGGTAGCCCGAGATGGCCGCGTCGTAGCCCGCCGTGCGCTGGAAAACTTTCAACGCCAGCTTTCGGCGCAACGCCGCCAGCCCGGCTGGTTGGTCGAGCGCCGCCAGCACCGCGTCGTAGTCGGTCGGATCGCACACCACCGTCACACTCTCATGGTTTTTCGCCGCACTGCGCAGCATCGACGGCCCGCCGATGTCGATGTTCTCGATCGCCTCTTCAAAATGCACCCCGGGCTTCGCCACCGTCTGCTCGAACGGATACAAGTTCACCACGACGAGATCGATGAGCGCGATGCCGTGCTCGGCCGCTTGGGCGAGATGCTCCGGCTTGTCGCGCCGGGCAAGCAGGCCGCCGTGGATCTTGGGGTGCAGCGTCTTCACGCGGCCTTCCATGATTTCCGGCGAACCGGTGTGCTGGCTCACTTCCGTCACGGGCAGCCCGCGTTCGGCCAAAAGCTTGGCCGTGCCTCCGGTCGAAAGCAGCCGGTAGCCATGTTTTTTCACGAGGGCCGCGGCAAAGTCGGCCAGGCCGCGTTTGTCGCTGACGGAAAGCAAAGCCAGTTTTTCCATGAAACGCGTTTCTGCGCGGCGGCTTGGGCCCGCGCAAGCCGAATCGCGGGGGTGAAGCCCCCGCGAACATCCAACATCGAACATCGAACGTCCAACGCCCAACTTCAGCCATTTGATCGGCCATTATAATGCGAACGGTGCCCTGATGGGTCGCGGTTTGCCTTGGATGTTGGGCGTTCGATGTTCGATGTTCGGCACTGCGCCGACGCAGTGCCGGATGTTCAAGGAGGTTGCACCCCGGCGAAAATTGCGTTCGTTTCTTCCCTTGCCCAGCGAATCCATAGAACTGCCCGGCCTCACCGCACACCTCGACAAGCTGGTTTACCACCACGGCGGCCCCAGCCTGCCACCGGACAAACCGCACGCCTTCGTTTATTTCGTCACGATCAAAAACGAATCCGACCGCACCGTCCGGCTCCTCGGCCGCAAATGGGTCGTGATCCAGGCCGACGGCAGCCGCCTGGTCATCGAGGGCGACAAAATCGTCGGCGAAACGCCGCGCCTCGCGCCCGGCGAGCAGTTTTCCTACAACAGCTACCATGTCACCCATTGCGATGCCGAGGTGCGCGGCTGTTTCCACGGCGTGGACGACCACGGCCAGAAAATTCACGTCACGCTGCCGCCTTTCAACATGACAGTGCCTTGCGAATAGATCGGCAGTCTATTTTCCGGTATATCTTGCTCTTGGCCTTTCCCTGCCCTTGTCTCGTCGCTTCTATTGATTAATGAAGCTCATTGACCTAAACCGCGATGGCGGTATCGGCGCCAACTCTCTCCTCCTGCAACTTGGCGACCTGCGCATCCTACTTGATTGTGGCCTCAATCCCAAGCTCACCGGTCGCCGCGCCTCGCCGGACCTGAGCTCGCTGCGCGGCGCCCCGCCCGACCTCATCGTCATCACGCATTGCCATCTCGACCATATCGGGAGCCTGCCCGTGGCCATGCGCGAGTTTCCCGACGCGCCGGTCGTGATGACCCAGCCCAGCCGCATGCTGATCGAACGCATGCTGCACAACTCCGCCAACGTCATGCTGCGGCAAAAGGAGGAGGAAAACATCCCCGATTACCCGCTTTTCACCCACGACGACATTGACCGCTGCGCCCGCCGCATGACCGGCCTGCCCTTCGGCCACGCCAAGAAATTTCACGGTGCAAAAGACGAAATCGAGCTCATCTTTCATCCGGCCGGCCACGTGGCTGGTGCCGCCGGCGTCGAGCTGCACCACAAGCACCGCCAGATTTTCATCACCGGCGATGTGCTCTTTGAGGACCAGCGCACGCTGCCCGGCGCGAAGTTTCCGGCCGGCAAGTTCGACACCCTGATCATGGAAACCACGCGCGGACACACCGAGCGTCCCGTGGGCAAGGGCCGCGGCGCCGAAATCGCCCGGCTCGTCGCCAGCATCAATGAAACCATCAAGCGCGGCGGTTCGTTTCTCATCCCCGTTTTTGCCCTCGGCCGCATGCAGGAAATTCTCGCCATCGTGCACGACGCGCGGAAATTCGACCGCCTCGTCGATTGCCCCATCTATGCCTCGGGCCTCGGCCTCGACCTCGCCGATTACTTCGACGAGATCACGCGCAAGACGCGCCAGCTCAATTTCAACCGGAGCGTCATCAAGGAACTCAAGCTCAAGCCGCTTCCGCGCCAGCTCAAGCCCGGCGAGGATCCCAAGCAAAACGCCCTCTACATCGTCAGCAGCGGCATGCTGGTCGAGCGCACGCCCAGCTACACGCTCGCCTCCGGCCTCGCCAGCCACGCGATCAACACCATCGGTTTTGTCGGTTACTGCGATCCCGACACGCCCGGCGGTGCGCTGCTCGCGACCAAGCCCGGCGAGAATTTTCTCTTCAAGGCGGCCAATGTGAAAACGAAACTGAAGGCCCACGTGGAAAGGTTTGAGCTAAGCGGCCATGCCGATCGCGATGAACTGCTGCAGTTCGCCGTGCAAACCACCGCGCGCGCCATCGTGCTCACCCACGGCGACCAGCCCGCGAGGGATTGGTTCGCCCAACAGATCGCCGAGAAAATGCCCGAGACCAAGGTGCTCGATCCCGTGCCGGGGAAGAATTACCAGGTGTGACGAGAAATGGCGAATGACGAAACCCGAATGGCGAATGACCATTCGGAATTTGTCATTCTGTATTCTTAATTTTTCTTTCTTGGCTTCCTGGTTTCCGAATTTAAACCATCGGAATGGATTGATTCGGAAACCATGAATCCAGGAATAGGTTTCGAATGGTGATTTTTTTGGCGTTTGGGATTTGCGCGCATCGCCGTACTCAGAGCGTTTTCGGTTTAATTGGCCCCCTCGACATACCTTTTCGACACATCAATTATTTTGTCATTCCAAGCCGTGCGAGGAATCTCCGAATTTGAAATCACAAGAACAGCAGAGATTCCTCGCACGGCTTGGAATGACAATTTCGCCCGTCATGCGTCTATCCAAACCGAAAATGCTCTAAACCTTGAGCAATCGCGCCAGGATTGTGCACACGACCGGACTGCCGGCGAAATACATGATGGGTTTCATCTTGAGGTCGAATTGCCGCATGGGCAGTTGGCCGCCGTTGAGGAAGTGGACTTCCCCACCCGCCTCGAGGCACAACGGGATGGCCGCCGCCAGGTCCCATATCTTCACGTTGAAATCCACCGTACCCTCGAACAGCCCCGTCGCGACATAGGCCAGGTGCAGCGCCGCGCTGCCCAGCCCGCGAATCTTGAACTGCGACAACACGTTGTCGGCCAGCGGCACCAGCGTCTTGTCCGTCGGGCTGTGCAAGCCGACGAGGCTTTCCTTGTGGGGCGGTTCATTTTTCAGCCGGGGAATGAGGCGTTCGCCATCATGCACGCCGAAGCCCGGCCCGCCATGAATGAGCGAGCGCCTCGCCAGGTCGTAAATCACGCCATAGACCGGCGTGCCGTTTTCACACAGCGCAAGCGCGATGGCGCAGTAGGGAATGCCCAGCGCGTAATTGTTCGTGCCGTCGATCGGGTCGAGCACCCACGCGAAGCGCGCCGTGACCGCGATGGGCGCGCCCGCATCGGCCAGCTCCTCGCTGAAAAACTGGTCATCGGGAAACTGCGCACCCAGTTCTCGGAAAATATTTTCCGAGATGGCGATATCGACCGGCGTGACCCGCGTGCCGTCGGACTTCCAGTTGCTTTTGGCCCGGCCGAATTCGCGATGAAACAACTCGGTTTGCGAAAGTACGGCGCGTTTGGCGGCTTCGATGCGGGAAACAAGTTCAGAAGAAGACATGAAAACGATTAAGCCATACTAATGCGCACCAATGGAAATAAAAATTGTAGGTCGGGCTTCACGCCCGACGTGTCGGGGATAAACCCCGACCTACAATGGTCCATGGCAAAACGTACCAGTACCCACGGTGTCCACTACTCACTCGTAGTCGTAAAGCTTCGGGTCGCGGATGGGCGCGCGGTGACGCGCGCGGAATCTCTGCCTTTTTTCTTTGAAATCTGCCGCCACCTCGGGCGGAGGCATGCCTTCCGCGCCGGGATCGTCACCCGCGTTGGCGCCGCCAATCTGTTCCTCCAGCGATTCGGGATCGGCGCCTTCCTCGAGTTTCCGCACCACTTCTTCCATTCCTCCATCCATTTTCTGGCCGGTGAGCTCGGCCATGCGGCGCATCATGCGACCCATCGCCCGGGGATCGTTTTCATCGACACCGGAAAACTCGCGCTCCATCGCGCCAAAGGCCGCTTCCATGCGCGGGTCTTCCGCGGCATCGGGCATACCGCTGGCATTTTCTTCGTCCCCGGCTTTTTGCTTTCCGCTTTTGCCCGAACTCGTCACGGCGAATTTTGAGAGAAGTTTCACCATGCTGAACGCCGGGTTGTCGGGGCACTTCGGCACGGTCTGCCCCTGCGCCAGCGTCTTCGCATAGAACTGATAAATTTTGTGATTATCGGAACAGTAATACTCGTAAATTGGCATGGTGGATAACTGGCTAGAGCGGTTTCGATTTTAATGGCCACATAAGGCGCCTTTTTGTCATTCTGAGCGGCAGCGAAGAATCTCACGGGATTCTTCAGGTGAGATTCCTCGCACGGCTCGGAATGACAAGGAGCGTGCCTATGGGCCAATGTGAATCGAAACCCCTACTTTGTTCGCCGTCTGTTGGCAAGTTGGTGTCCGTGCTGCACCGTAGCGCTGCGCCCGCGGGCATTCAACTGGTCGAGCACCGTGGCCAGCCGCCGGCGTTTCTCGTCGGCCTGCGCAAACATCTCCAGTTGCTTGGGGCCATCCTCCACGCCCGACAACCGCACGCTCACGAGCCGCACTGGCCGGCGTTTTTTCCACGTCGCGCGCAGCAGCAGAGTCACGAGCGGGTAAAACGGCGCCTCGAGGTCGGACGCCTCCGCCAAGCTGTGCCCGTGCGATTCCTGTGAAAAATCCGGATAACGTATTTTCACGGTCATCGTGCGCACGCGCTTTCCGTCGGCGCGCACTTTTCGCATCAGCTCGTCGAGCATCCCTTTCGCCACGCGCTCAATTTCGGAGAAGTCGCCCACATCCGCCGCAAACGTTTCCTGCTGCGAATAGCTTTTGGCCTCGGCATCCTCGGTCTCGACCGGGCGGTCGTCGATGCCTCGCGCCAGCAGGATCAGGTTGCGCCAATCGCGGCCGAGGATCGCCGACAACTCACTTTCGCTGCGCAAAAACAATTCGTGGATGAAGTTGAGCCCGTGCTTGGCCAGCGCCGCCTCGGTCTTCGTGCCAATGCCGGGCAGCCGGCCAATGGACAGCGGCGAAAGAAACGCCGCTTCCCCACCCGGCGGCACCACCACAAACCCGCGCGGCTTCCGGAGCTTGGACGCGATCTGGGCCACAAGCTTGTTGGCCGCGAGGCCGAACGACGCGGTGATTTGCAGTTCGTCCCAAATGCGCTGCTGCAATGCATGCACCGCGGCCTCCACTGCCGCCTGCGTCTTGAATCCGCACGGCGCCAGGTCGAGATAGCCTTCATCGATCGAGTTGCGCTGCACAACGGGCGTGAGGGTTTCACACAGGTCGAACATCCGCTGCGACACCCGCCCGTAAAGCCCCGGCGTGTGCGGAATCAAAATCAAATCCGGACACACCTTGAGCGCGCGGGCGGTCGGCATCGGCGTGTAAACTCCGCCGGCCCGCGCCTCGTAGCTGGCCGACGAAATGATCCCGCGCTCGCGCCCGCCCACCGCGCATTTTTTCCCACGCAAGGACGGTTCGAGCGCCTGTTCGCAGGCCACGAAAAACGCATCGGCATCGAGATGAACGATGGTCGGGAGATTCATAATCAAATAAAACCCTTTTTCCGCGGATTACGCTGATAAACGCGGATAAAAGTACTCTTTATCCGTGTTAACCCGCGCTATCCGCGGAAAAACAGGTGGATGTTTAGATTGGGGTAACCGCGGCATGGGTCCATTTTTTCAGCGCCTGCCCCGTCAGCGAAGGTTCGCAAGCCTCGATCTCGCCGCGGGTCCCGGCAAAGACAAGATTGCCGCCATCCGCGCCGCCGCCGGGGCCAAGGTCGATGATCCAGTCGGCCAGGTTGATGACGTCGAGGTTGTGCTCGATCACGAGCACGGTGTTGCCGGCGTCGCGCAGCTTGAAGAGCAGGTCCATCAACCGCTGGATGTCCGTCCAGTGCAGGCCGGTCGTGGGCTCGTCGAGAATATAGAGGGTTTCGCCCTGCTGACGTTTGCTCAGCTCGAGCGAAAGCTTGATGCGCTGCGCCTCGCCGCCGCTCAGCGTCGTGGACGACTGGCCGAGCGCGATGTAGCCGAGGCCAACCGCATCGAGCGTCTCAAGTTTTTCCATCACGCGAGGGATGTTGCGAAAAAGCAGCATGGCCTCACGCACGGTCATCGCGAGCACGTCGGCGATGGACTGGCCGTGAAACAGAACCTCCAGCGTCTCCCGATTGAAACGCCGGCCGCCGCAACTCGGGCACGGCGCATAGGCGTCGGTGAGGAACTGCATGTCGAGCTTGATGGCGCCGTCGCCCTGGCAGCGCTCGCAGCGCCCGCCGCGGATATTGAACGAAAACCGGCTGGCCTTGTAGCCGCGCACCTTGGCCAGCGGGATCTGCGCAAAGAGATCGCGCAGCAGGTCGAGCAGGCCGACATAGGTCGCGGGATTCGAGCGCGGACTGCGCCCGATGGGTTCCTGGTCCACTTGCACGAGTTTTTGGAAGAAATCCAGGTTCTCAAGGTGGCGGTGCTTGCCGGGAATGGTCTTGGCGCCGTTGAGTTTTCGCGCGGCCGCCGCGGCGAGGATGTCGTTCACGAGCGTGCTCTTGCCCGAGCCGCTCACGCCGGTGACACAGGTGAGCAGCCCAACGGGGAACTTTACGTCGATGCCGCGCAGGTTGTGCTGGCGCGCCTCGCGTACGGTCAGCCACGCGCCGTCGGGCTTTTGGGTCGCGACATCTTTCATCACGGCAAGCTTGCGCGCGAGATACGCGCCGGTGCGCGACTGGTTGGCCGGCAGCGCGGCGCATGCGGCCGGCGTGCCTTGGAATAACAGCTCTCCGCCTGCGGTGCCCGCGCCGGGGCCGAGTTCAATGAGTTCGTCGGCCGCGCGCAACGTGTCCTCGTCGTGCTCGACGACGAGCACGGTGTTGCCGCGGTCGCGCAGCTCGGCCAGCGTGGCGAGCAGTTTCTGGTTGTCGTGCGGATGCAGGCCGATGCTCGGCTCGTCGAGCACGTAGATGACGCCGATCAAGCCCATGCCGAGCTGGGTCGCGAGACGCACGCGCTGGGCCTCGCCGCCGCTGAGCGTGGCGTAATCGCGGTCGAGCGTCAGGTAGCCGAGGCCGGTCTCGAGCAAAAAATGCAGCCGTTGTTCGATGCCGGTGACGACTTCGCGCAACGCTTCGTTCCCGCCGAGTGCGGTCACGAGTTCGCGGGCGAGCGCATGCGCGCCAGCAACGTCGAGGGACATGAACTGGGGGAAATTGAGGCTCGAGGCGTGAGGCGAGAGGCGAGAGGCTAAAGATTCTCCGCCCCCTGTCTTTTTCTCCTCACCTGCCAGTGCCTCTGGCCTATCGCCTCTGGCCTCTGGCCTGACCGCGCGCAGCGCGACGCCGGCGCTGCGCGCGTTGAGCCGCGCGCCGTGGCATTCCGGGCACTCGCCGCTGACCATGTACGTTGTCAGCCGCGCGCGAAAGCCGTCGCTCATCGTCGCGCGCCAGCTTTCGTCGAGCATCGCCAGCACACCGGGAAACGGCGTCGCCTTCGGTGTGCGCATGCGGCGGAGCTTGAAGGCAAACAGCCGGTCGCCCGCACCGTGCAGCAACGTCTCGCGCACGTCCTCGGGCAGTTTTTTCCAGGGCTTTTCCAGGTCGAACGGCAGCTGCCCGGCGAGCTGCCGGAGGATGGCGTTGTTTTTGATGATGAGATTTTTTCCGCCGATCCGCCAGGGTTTGAGTGCGCCTTCGCGCACCGATTTTTCCGGGTCGGGCACGACGAGCTCGGGCACGAAGCGCAATTTGCGCCCGAGCCCGCCGCAGGTCGGGCACGCGCCGGCACTGTGGTTGAAGGAAAAATGCCGCGGGGTGAGTTTTTCGAAAACGTCGCCGCAGATCTCGCAGGCCAGCGACTGGCTGAGCGGCAGCTCGCGCCACGGCGCCTCGGGCGTTTTCTGAGCGAGCACGAAAGCGCGGTCACGGCCCTCGCGAAAAGCGAGTTCGAGCGAGTCGGCCACCCGGCTGCGCTGGTCGGCATTCGCCACCAGGCGGTCAACGACCAGGTCCACCTGGATCTCGCGGGTTCCCGTGCCGCCCGGCACGAGGTGCGGGTCGTCGAGGTTTTTGATTTCACCGGCGAGGCGCACGCGCTGGAACCCGCGCTGGCGCAGGCGCGGCAGCTCGTCGCGCAGCACGCTCGGTTTCGCGCGCAGCGCCGGCGCGAGCAGCATGATGCGCTCGCCCGCAAACTCGGTGAGGACACGCTGGACATTGTCGTCAAGCGAGCGCTGCACGATGCGTCCGCCGTCCTTCGGGCAGCGCTGCTCACCGCACAGCGCCCAGAGCAGGCGCGCGTAGTCGGCGATTTCCGTGGCGGTGGCGATGGTGCTGCGCGGGGAGCCCCCGCCCTCGCGTTGCTCGATGGCCAGCACGGGCGAGAGGCCGTGGATAAAATCGACGTCGGGCCGCTTGAGCTGCTCGAGCATCTGCCGCGCGGACACGCTGAGCGATTCGATGTATTTCCGGTAGCCCTCCGCGTAAATCGTGTCGAAGGCCAGCGACGACTTGCCCGAGCCGCTCGGCCCGGTGATGACGACGAGTTTGCCGCGCGGGAGGCGCAACTCGAGGTTCTTCAAGTTGTGCTCACGTGCGCCTTTGACGTGGATGTGCGTGGCCGCCTGCATAATGGCAAACTGACAACCTACCCGCCAAGGCCAGCACGTAAAGGGCGCACCGCGCTTTTCTGGTCTTTCAAAAGCCTCCTCGCGCGGTTTAATTCAAACACCCGTCATGGCCGCAAAAAAATCGAAACTGAACAAGCTCCGCTTTGCCGGTCTCGACAGCTTTGCCGACCACGGACTGTTCATCATGCGTGTCGGGCTGGGCCTGATGTTTGCCCTTTATCATGGATGGCCGAAACTCATCGGTGGCCTGGACGTATGGGAGCACACCGGCCGTGCCGTGTCTTACCTTGGCATCCACGGCGGCTACACGATATGGGGCTTTCTGGCCGCGCTGCTCGAGTGCGGCGGCGGCGTTTGCCTCGTGCTGGGCTTGGCCGCGCGGCCCGTGGCCCTCGCACTGGCGGTTGAGATGTGCGTGGCCGCCATCTGGAGCTACTTTCGATACTTTCCCTTCGGCGGATGGAGCCAGGCGGCGCATCCCTTCGAGCTGGCCATCGTCTTCCTGGGCCTTTTTTACCTCGGCCCGGGCAAATACTCGCTCGATTCGCAGCTTTAAGGGCGCCTTCCTTGCACACCCCGCCTAAAAAAAGGCATGGTAAATGCACCTTGGACAAATTATGCAGTCATACCCTGCCATGCCGGATTGAACGTCCGGCTAAAATGAATACCCGACTTTTTCTGCCGCTCCTGTTTTTTTTCCTTTCTGCAATTTGCGCTGGTTCGCCGTCGCTTGCCATCAGCCCGGGGGAAGCTTTCACCTATCGCGTTGGCTGGGGCATCTTTGGCGGCGCCGGTGAAATCAAAATATCCGCGCGCTACGAGACGCTGACAGGCCTGCCCCAACTGAGATTTACCACGACCACGGCCACCCGGGGATTTATTCGCCTGCTTTATCCATTCAATGCCGCGGCCGAATCGATCTTCGACCCCCTCAGCGGCCGCCTGCTCGCCACGCACGCAACTTCGGCCGCGGGTCGCCAGCACACGGAAGCCGGCATGGTTTTTGATTATGCCCATGCCACGGCAATTTATGTCGACCGCCTGCATCCCGAGCGCAACAAACCCGCGCTGGTCATCCCGTCCGGCAGCCCGGCGGATCTCATCACCAGCCTGGTGCAGGCCCGGACCTACGCGATGAAGCCCGGCGACAAATGTCCCGCACTCGTGCTCTTCGACGACGAATTCTACAAGCTCACCATCGTCGCCGACCATTACGAAAAGATCCACACTTCGCTCGGCGACTTCGAAACGCTCGTGCTCATGCCGCGCATGGAAAAAGACCCCAAGGGCATGTTCAAACGCGGCGCCGAAGTCCGCGTCTGGATCACGCAAGACAGCCGCCACCTGCCGGTGCAATTCGAGGTGAAGCTCAAATTTGGCACGGCCACGGCCCACCTCACCGACTACGTGCCGCCTGCCGTCACACCGCGCGCCGTGACCGCGCTCGCACTGGTCATGCCTCCCCGTTCTTAGCCGTAACGTTGCATGCCGTTTAACCGTCTCGGGCTTTATTCCAGCATCGTTCGCGCCGTCCTCGCGAAGGGCTATGCCGAGCCCACCCCGATCCAGGAACAGGCCATCCCCGCCGTTCTCACCGGGCGCGATGTCATCGCTTCCGCCCAGACCGGCACCGGCAAGACCGCCGCGTTTGCCCTGCCGATCCTGAACCGGCTCGGGCCGCATCAGTCTTCCGCCCCGCGCGTGCTCGTGCTCGAGCCTACCCGCGAACTCGCCGCGCAGGTGGACGAGGCTTTCCGCGAATTCGGCAAGTTCACCAACCTGCGCACCACCCTGCTCCACGGCGGCGTGGGCTATGGCGCACAACGCACGGCCTTGCGCCAGGGCAGCGACATCGTCGTCGCCACCGTTGGCCGCCTGCTGGAATTTTTGGATGGAAAATACCTGCGCCTCGATTTCCTGCAGGTGCTCGTGCTCGACGAGGTAGACCGCATGCTCGACATGGGTTTCATCGACAACGTCACGAAAATCGTCGGCCTGTGTCCGAAAAAGCGGCAGACGCTGTTGTTCTCCGCCACGGTGCGGCCCAAGATCGAGGCGTTGGCAAGCTTTGCCCTGACCGACCCGTTGCGCATCGCCATCGGGACGGCGCGCACGCCCAGCGAACTGGTGACGCATGCGGTGTATCCGGTGAAGCACGCCCTCAAATTCCTGCTGCTGCTGGCCTTGCTGGAAAAAATCGAGTTCAAGAGCGTGATCGTGTTTGCCCGCACCAAGCACGGGGCCGACCGCATCGCCCGCCGGCTCAAGGAAGCCGGCCACGCTGTCTCGGTGATCCACGGCAACCGCAGCCAGGGCCAGCGCAAGGACGCCCTCGCGGGTTTTAAGGAAGGCCGCTACGAAGTGATGGTCGCAACCGACATCGCCTCGCGCGGCATCGATGTGGCGGGCGTCTCGCATGTGATCAACTACGACATCCCCATGACGCCCGACGATTACGTGCACCGGATCGGCCGCACCGGCCGGGCTTCGGCACAGGGCGACGCGTTTACCCTCGCGACACCGGAAGACGCAGACGATCTGCGGGCGATCGAAAGATTCATCAAGGCCACGATCCCCCAGCTCAAGCTCGAAGGGTTCGACTACAACGCGCCGCCGCCGCCGCCTTATCCGGGCGAGCCGATGCGCGGCGGTCGCACGCCACGAATAAAGCGCGAAGACGCAGCACCACCCGCCGCCCTGTTGCATCACCCCAAGGGGAAACCCGGCGCCCATTGGAAAAACCGCGGGCGGCGGTGAGGGATCGATCTGTCTAATGTGGGCGGGGTGCCCTCACCCCGCCCACAAAAAAACCACTCAAATCCTACCGGCCCTGCTTCTTCTCGCGCTTGGCGAGTTTCTTTTCCTTGGCCGTTTTCAAAGGCTGTTTCTTGGTCTGTTTTTTGGTATCTTGTGACTTGGACATCGATCCAAACTAACAAATGAAACTGCCAATGCACGGCTAATCCGCTGATTTTTCCGCGGATGGAAACTAATTATCCGCGGAAAAAATTATTTGAACCTGAAACCGATGGTTTCCAGTTCGTTCATGTTGAAGGGTGCGCACTCCATTACTTCCTGCACTTTGGCCAGGGCCTCGTGCATGGTGGGCGTATCGAATAAAACCGCGCCGTCGTCGCCGTCATGCAAATACACCGTCCACGGACTGGTCGTGGCGTCGGCACTCACCTGCAAGGCCGACCCGTACAGATAATTACCCGGCAAACCCGGGTGTGGGCCGGTTCCAGGCACGAGAAACAAAGTGTGGATCGGATCATGGGTGCCTTTGGCCCGGTGCAACACGGGACGGCCCACCACCACCACCCGGCGACTCTCCGCCGCCGCGCGGCGCACGGACGGCAGCGACTGGACGTAGCGGTCGAAGATGCTGGCGTTGGACTCCAGAGCCTCGGCGGCGATCTGACCGGCGATGAGTGCCTCGAGGTTATTCGCGTGGAAAGGCGGCAGCTTGGCCAGCGATCGCGCGGTGACATGCCCTCCCTTGTGATCCGCGCTGGCGTAAACCTGATGTGCCGCGTACAGCCTTTTGAGGGCGTCCTGGTAAGACGGAGTCATCGGCACCGCCCCAAGGGGACTGTGCTCGATCATCTCCATGACGGCCTGGTCGAAATGCGCGTTGGGGTCGAGGGACATCGTTCAAGAAAACTAGTGAGCGCAAACAGCCAAGACGAGGCTCATTTGATTGACTGGAACCTCAGATTATTTAACCGCGGATTCACGCTGATAGACGCGGATAAAAGAGTAGTTATGTCTTCAGGTGGAACGAGTCGTCCCGACGCGTTCGGTTCGTGAGCACGTCGGGACGACTCGCTCCACCTTTTTTGCCAGCTTATATCAGTGGTAAAAGGACTTTCGGTCACCCGTGTTGATCCGTGTAATCCGCGGTAAACAAATTTCGACCTTCGCATCCTTCGTTTTTTCCGCGAGACTGACCAGAACCAATGAAACCCATCGATCAACTTTTGCTCGCTTGGGTCGGCGTCGTCAGCGCATGGGCCTTTCTCCTGTTCGGTTTCGACAAATGGCGCGCTGGGCGAAGCGGCGCCCGCCGCATCCCGGAGGCCTCGCTTTTATGGGTAAGTGCGTTCGGCGGCTGGCCAGGCGGGCTGCTGGGCATTGTTCTCTTCCGGCACAAGTCGGCCAAGCCGTCCTTCCTGTTCAAGTTCACCCTCGCCTTTTTTGTCTGGGCCGCGCTCGCCGCCGGGGCTTGGAAAGCAGCAAAAGCTTAACCGCGAATGGACGCCAATAGACGCGAATTGGCTGAGCTACAGCACAATTTGCCATTAACCTATCAGCGTACATAAGTGTCCATCAGTGGTTAAACCAAAAATAATGACCCAGTTCAAATCCAACGACCCGCTGCACGGCGTCACCCTGGAACGGATCCTCACCGAGCTCGTCGCGCATTACGGCTGGGAGAAAATGGGCCTGCAGGTTGCCATCCGCTGTTTCCTTTTCGACCCGAGCATCAAATCGAGCCTCACGTTCCTCCGCAAAACTCCCTGGGCCCGGGCCAAGGTGGAAGACATGTATCGGAAGTTGAAGACAGAAAACATTACCACGGATGCCACGGATAAACCCGGATTCTAACCCTCCTTCGCTAAAACTACGGAGGGCACGGCCGCAGATGGACGCGAATGTTTGGAATCGGATTTTCAACCACTTATGGGCGCTAATGTGCACTGATAGGTTGCTCGAAAACTGTCCTGCTGACGCAGCACACGGCCGCAGGCCGTGTTGATTGTCGGATTGCGCCAGAAAGCGCTGCGCCGCGTTTTCTGGTCCCAACGACGGTCAACAAAGTTTTCCCGCAGCCAATTCGCGTCTATTGGCATCCATTCGCGGTTCTAAAAAAGCCTGCTCGCCGAAGCCTTGGCGAAGGCGGGTGCCCATCAGTGGTTAAAAACCCGATCAGAATCCGTGCCTATCCGTGTAATCCGTGGTAAAAGAATTGGTTTTAAGCCGTGACGGGCGAAATTGCTTGTCACCTCTCCCGGGCACCACGTAAAACGCGCGGCTTGATTTCATGCGAAAGAGTTTTAACTCTATGCAGCAAGCATGTGCCGCCAGGGTAGCTCAGTGGTAGAGCAGAGGACTCATAAGCCTTTGGTCGCCGGTTCAATCCCGGCCCCTGGCACCATTTTTTCGCCTTGCGAAAAAATGTTACGCCGGAGCTCGAAGGGCCGTTTCAACAGCCAGTTCGGCAAGCCACTCGACGGGTTCGACGGGCCCACCGCAGGCTTGCTCGGGGGCTTAAGTCCCTCGAAAACGCTCGGGATCCTGAGCTTGCCGAACAGGCTTGTCGAAACGGCTCAGGGCTACGGATGACACGGCCACGCATCGCAATGCGATGAGGGCCCGCCGTCTTGTCCGCCGTATTTGGCTCGTTGTCTCCCGCCGCCCGTCGGTTTTTGAGCTGTGCTCATTGACTGGACGCGGCGCCACCGTCATGAACCGGGTGTCCCGCACCATGTTCAATGCCGCCAAAGATGCCCTGGCCAGCCAAGCCGCCAAGGCCTGGGCCAACACCCTGATCGCCCGCTATGGCAAGGTGCAGGATCTGAAAATCGACTCCGCCCGAAAAACAGTGGAAGTCTCCTGCCTGCTGAAAGGCGAGCCCTCGCCCATCACGATCAGGATTGAAAACTATACGGTCGAAACCGAGGGAGACAAAAAATTTATTCGTGCGGCCAATTTCAGCTGTTCGCGCCCCTGGCTGCAAAACCTGCTGGCGGACTTTGGCCACAAACAGCGGGTTGAACTGCCGCCGTTAGCTGCAGCTGTGTTGTGAGCGGATTTGGCCAGCCAGCGTTCGGAATTCGTCATTCTGCATTCGTCATTACTTTCCCCGGTTCCTGGCTTCTTAATGCAAATATCTACGAGTAAAATCCAAACAACAGGGAACTGATCCCGGCCAGAATCGCCATCAGCCCGCCTATTCTCATGGCACCCGCATACTTTTTGCGCCATTTCTCGGAGAATTCTGGATGGCCAAATTTTATCGGCAAAACCTTGCTGGCCACCAGGAGCGCATAGATTCCCGCCAGGATCAGGACCAAGCCGTTCCACTTGTCGTATAATTCAGAAATCAGGTGCATGATTTGGATTCAGAAGCCATGAACCAACTTCTTGGATTCATGGCTTCTGAATTAAAATAGCATCCTCAGACAATCCCGAGCTCTTTTTTGACCTGCACCCAAGGTATTCCCGGTTTGCCCTTGTTGTGGGCAATCGCGTTGTCCAGCGTCATGACTTTCGGCCTACTTGCCAAGCGATCGAAACCGAGAAAGTCTTTTCCATGCATTCCAAGGTAAAGTACGAGTGCACATTTCTCTGTGCTGGCGAACTGCTCTTCATCGGTGTCGTTGTGCTGGGCTATGCTTCGGCGCTGTGGACCCGTGATATCGATTTGTCCACCATGAGAGGGATCGCGTGCCTCGGCCTGGGCGCGGCCCACCTCTTCTTGAACTTGATCTATGCGGAGCAGTTTCCCAAGCCGTCTCCCTGGCTGCCGAGACCGGCCTATCTCACGATACAGGCCTGCATTCTCACGGGCATCTTGCTTACCGGGCGTTTTGCGGACGAACTGTATCTTTGTGCATGTCCCTTCGTGGCCCAATGCGTGATTATGCTGCGTCCTTCGGCAGCGATCTTCTCCGTGACAACCTTCTTCGGAATCTTTGTCGCCTTACTGTCCCGGTTCGTATCGAGGGGCCAATTTGTCCACGAATCATTCGCCGAGTCTGCGGCCTTTGTCTTCGTTTTCATCTTCACCAGAAATGCGGTGCAGGAAAAAGAGGCCAGGGCCGAGGCCGAGGGACTGTCGTCCGAGATCAAGGAAGCCAATCGCAAACTGCGCGACCAGGCCGCACATATCGCCAAACTCGCCGTGCTCGAGGAACGAAATCGCCTGGCCCGTGAACTTCACGACAGCCTAGGTCACTATCTGACAACGATCTCTGTCCAGTTGGAAGCAGCCCAAGCCGTGCACAGGACAGATGCCGACCGCGCCTGGGAGGTGGTGTCAAAAGCCCATGGTCTTTCGCAGGACGCGTTGATCGAAGTCCGCCGTTCCGTCGGATCGCTCAGGGTTGAAAAGACCAACGGTTCCTTGGTCGAACGGCTGCGAAAACTGACCGCAACGGCCAAGGGCATTGGTCCAACCGTTGACCTTGAAGTCTTGGGACGGCCGCGGCCACTGGCGCCGGAGATGGAGCACGGACTTTTTCGCGCCGCGCAGGAAGGGTCCACCAATGTGCGCAAACATGCGGCCGCCCGGCATTCGACCATCATCCTCGACTATCGCAGCCCATCGCGTGTGACTGTGCGCGTAGTCGACGATGGCCGGGGAGCCGTGCGGCTCAATGAGGGGCATGGCCTGGCCGGGCTCCGTGAACGGATCTCACTTTTTGGCGGCGCAGTCGTCGCCGGGGGCCGGCCCGAAGGAGGCTTCCAATTGCAAGTGGAAATTCCGGCATGAAAAAACTTCGCCTCATCCTCGTCGATGACCAGGCCATGTTCAGGGAAGGCCTGCGCATGCTCCTGTCCCTGCAGCCGGATTTCGAGATCGTGGGAGAAGCCAGCGACGGAACCGCGGCAATTGAGCTGGCCCGGCGTGTCGTGCCCGATGTCATTTTGATGGATTTGCGAATGCCAGAAATGGACGGGGCCGAAGCCACCCGCCGAATCAAGGCCGAAGTGCCTGCGGTCAGAGTGATCGTCCTGACCACCTTTGAGGACGACGAGGAAGTGTTTGCCGCCATCCGGGCCGGGGCCGTGGGTTATCTGCTCAAGGCGTCGCCGGCGGAAAAAGTGTATGAGGCCATTCGCCTGGCCGCACCCGGCGAGCTTTTTTTGGAGCCCTCCGTAACCGCCAAGCTTGTTACTGAGTTCAACCGTCGCGGGAGCCCCACCCGGCCTTTGCAGGTAGCGCCGCTGCTTGAGCCTCTTTCCGAGCGCGAGAATGAAGTCCTTTTGTGCCTGGCCGAAGGCATGAGTAACAAGGAAATTGGGCGCCGCTTGAACATCGCCGAAGGCACCGTGAAGAATCACATGAGCCAGGTTCTGAGCAAACTTCAGGTGTTCGATCGGACTCAGGCGGCGCTGCGGGCGAGAGAACTTGGTTTTCTCTAG
>DATMNP010000142.1:0-14465 GCA_035568935.1 Opitutaceae bacterium
TGGGTGCAGCGCTCCAAAAGCAACCATCGCGCGTCTTCCCGGGCGGTTTGGGTGCTCACCGCGACCAAGTCCAGGTGGCTGGCGGCGCGCATGGAAAAGCGGTTGTTCCCGGCGGTCCAGTCCGCCGTGGCATCCCCGGACATGGTTTCAAGCCGTCGGATGATTTGCGGCACGTCGATGGCGAATTCAAGTTGCGTGCCGCATTTGGAACAAGGCAGGTACCCCGTGAGGCTGGAGCCAAAGCTTATCTGCCGCAGGCGGACAAGCTGGAGGTTTACCTCGGGAATCCCCGCCGCGTCCCATTGCGCGGGGGTTGTCCCGGGGCAGGCTGCTGACAACAACGCGGACGCACGGCCCGCATCGCCCGCCGCCAAAGCCCGATCCCAGGCCTCAAGCAATCGGCGATCGAGAAGTGGTTTTAAACTTCCAAAATCAGGCAGCATCGTCCGCATTGGAAGAAGGAATAGATGGCAGCGCGCTCGCGTCCGTCCCGGACGGCGCGAGCTTCACGCTCAGCAGCCTGTTAGGCGTGGGTTGAAACGTAGCTCTTTTCTTTGGGCTCGGTTACGGACGTGTCCCTGTCCCAGCCTTCATTTTCCAGCTTGAGATGCTGAATGGCCACGGCATTGGCGTTTGCATCCAGGTCCGGCAAGGCCACGTATTCGGACACCCACGCGCGATAAATTTTGTAGCTGATGGCGAGCTGGCCCGCCTCGTTGTAGAAATCGAGGATGACATCCTTGCGAAAATCCAGGAGCGAGACTTCGGATCCGAGGCCGGCGTGGACTTGCCAGACTTTGGCCGCCCAAGCCTCAAACTCGGGGTCGTGCGTGACGCCGCGATCGAGGGTGATCGCCTCGAACTCGGACCGGCCCGGTGATTTGCGGCTGGTGCTGGGATCGCCGCCTTCGCGATGCTTGACGACTTCCGTCGTCCGCTTCAGCGACGAGACTTTGCTGATGCCGGCGACGTAGCGCCCGTCCCACTTGAGGCGGAACTTGAAGTTTTTGTAAGGATCGAAACGCGTTGGATTGACAGTGAATTCGGCCATGTTGGGTTCCTCTTGGTTGTGCAGGATTATTGGTTAGGACTGGGCCTGACCGGACATTTGCGAGATGGTGATCACGACAAATTCGGCCGGCTTGAGCGGGGCGAAACCGACCAGGATATTCACGATCCCCAGGTCGATGTCGGCCTGGGTGGTCGTTTCGCTGTCGCATTTCACGAAATAGGCTTCATCGGCGGTTTGTCCCTGGAACGCCTGCTTGCGGAACAAACCGTCCATGAATGCGCCGACGTTGAGCCGGATCGATGCCCACAGCGGCTCGTCATTGGGTTCAAAAACCACCCACTTGGTGCCGCGATAAAGGCTCTCCTCGATATACAGCGCGACGCGGCGCACCGGGACGTATTTCCACTGGCTGGCCTCGGCGTCCGCGCCGACGAGCGTGCGTGCGCCCCACATGATCGGGCCGTACACGGGAAAAATCCGGGCGCAATTTAATCCCAGGGGATTGATCGCGCCTTGCTCGGTGTCGGTCAGCTTGTACGCCATCGTCTGCACGCCGCTGAGGGTGGCCTCGGTTCCGGCCGGCGCCTTCCAGACGCCCCGCGAACCGTCGATTCGGGCGTACAATCCCGCGACCACGCCGCAGGGTGCAAACGTGCGGAGTTGGTAGTTGTTGACCGGGTCCGGCAGCCGGAGCCGTGGAAAATAAGCGGCGCCATTCGGGTCGTTGACGGTGAGCAAGGTCGTCTTCCAGTCGATCGCCGCCGAGGCCGTGTTGATATTCGGCGGAGCGTCCAGCAGGAGAAAAGCCCGTCGCTGGTCGCAATAGGCGATGGCCGTCGCGTAGATCGCATTCGGATCCACCACCGGATCGAGCGTGTTCGGGTTTCCGCCCAGGGCGCGGGTCGCATCGGGAATGAGCAGCAGGTTGAACAGGTCAACTTTATCCAGCGCATAAATTCCGGTGAACAGGCTGGGGTCTCCGATCAAATCCGCGGTCTGCGGCAATCCCGAGCCATCGGAGCCCAAGGTGGATGAACTTACGGTAGTGAAAGTAATGCTGCTGCTGGCCGGGAAAAGGTTTCCCGTGCCCAACGCATAGTGGCTGACATTTTGGATCAGGACTGACGCGCTGTCCAATCCCAAGGCGATGGCCAGATCATTGAATCCACCGCCGGTGGTCTGGAACTGGAAGACCGCATCAGGGAAATTGGGAACAATGCCATAAAGCCGGATCGCGGGCGCACCCCACCAGTTCACGGCGGAGACTTGCACCGAAGATCCGGGCAGCGCCACGCTCAGCGCATTGTTGAGCGCCGTTTGGAGCAGCGTTGCAAATCCGGACAGAGACTGCGGCGGTGCACTGATTCCGCTGGAGAATATTTTGATTTTGACCGGCAGTGGCGCCGGTGCCGTCGCCGGAGATTGGAGGCCAATATTGATGTACCAATCAGCGTTAACCACGGCACCGAGCACGGTGGCATTGGCCACACCAGGGGCTCCGACAAAAGGCGATGTCAACGTCAGGACGTGGGTGGTGCTGTTGAGCGAGCTGACCGTATAAATGGTGCTGGTGGGGTCGGTGGAAAAAATCACCGATTGCCCAGGAGCCGCGATGCCTGCAAAGCCGGTTACGGTGGCCGAGTTGCTTGCGACCGTCACTCCCCCGACCACTGTTCCACCGCAGATTGAATCCAGCACATTGCCGATCAACTTGGGTCGGCCGACGATCCCTGTGGGCACGGGAGGCGGGGGCGGCGGGCCGTCAAACGAGGTGGGCGGCGTCACATTGACCAGCTGCGACCCCGTATCGAAATCGTTCAATATGCTCGGCAGGTAATTCGAGTTGTTGGAATTGAATGACACGTCCGGAAACGACTCCACCGTTCCATCCGCGAGATTGGTGATCGTCACGTTGCAGGCCTGGTTATCCATGTAAACCGCCGCCGCGGTGGAAGTGATGGCGGCAGCGGGACCGCTGTGCAAAGTCAGGACCGTGTCGCCGGTAATGGTGGCAATTTGGTACAAAACGTGGGGAATGCCGATGTCTTGGGCGAACGCCAGCCATTGCCCGACTTCAAGCAGGGAAAAATGGGTTCCGATTCCGGTCACAGCTGTCCCGGCAACCGCCAGGGTGCCAGGAATCACTTCGCCGATCCCATTAAAATCGATGTCGACGAGCAAATTTCCGTCCGCCCAGCTTCCGCTGCTCAAGGCGAAGAATTTCCAAGCGTGCGTGGAAGAAGCCTCCTGGATGATGCTGACACTTGCCGCCGTGGCGCCGTGTTTTGGTACGCGCACGACATAGCCTTCGGTTCCGCCGTTTTGAAAAAATTGCTGGACGGCGTAGCTCAGTTCGCTGTCGGCGGCCAAACCACCAAACAATCGCTCAAAATCGGAGAAGCTGAAGAGGTGTTCTGCGCGGTTGTCGATTCCCTTGTCCGTGTAGCCCACCAACGCTGCGATTGACGTGGCAACGCCTGCGATGGGATGGACCGGGCTGGTGGCTTCCTGAATGTAGACGCCGGGATAAGTCGGATTCATAATGGATTTTTCTCAGTTATACGCTCCCGATCCTGCTGGCGGACAGGGCGTTGGTTTCGTCGAAGATGTTGAAGATCAGGCCTGCTAGGAAATAGGCCTAATGATTTGCACTAAGCACTATCGCAATCTGATTGAGTCAAGCTTCAACGCTTAAAAAAATTTGTAATAACCTTTTTTAATCTAAAGTTACCCATAACATGACATAATAAATCCGCATCCATTTGCGTCAGCCGGGTTAAATTTCGGTGTGCTGGCCCGGCCTGGCATGAACCTGAAAGACAGGTAGTGCCCTTGCAGGGTGTCTTCAAATTGGCCTGACCTGGCTGCTGGAGGAAGGCGCAGTTAGAACCAATCTGGTAATCCTTGGTTTCCATACCTGTGAAAATTACCCGGATTTTTTGCCACGAAGGATCACATCCGCCTTCGCCGAGGCTTCGGCGGACAAGAAGATCATAAAAAGCCGGTCATTTTTGTGACCTTTTGTGGCTACCATCAGTTCATTGGCAGCGTAGAGAGGAATCCCTTATGCTGTACGTGCATCCCGATCAGGTTGCTCTACGGGTGAGATTCCTCGGTTCACTCGGAATGACAAAGCCACTTTTTCGCGAGGTGGTAAATCGAACTATCATTTCCAGGACCAACAAGTGAATTTTTTCCAAAAAAAAGCCCGCCGGCGAAAGGCCGGCGGGCTCGGAACCGAGATTATCGGATAATTAGAAGTGTGCGATTTGATACGTCACAGCGAACCAGCGCGAGTCCGCCTGATTGTTGTCCAAGGTCGCCGTGCTGCCATACTTGAGGTAATATCTGTTGAACGCGTTCTGTAGCTCAAACCCGATGGTTTGATGGATGTGGTGTGGCGTCCAAGGCAACTGATAGTGCACGCCGAAGCTCCAGACCGTGGAGGACGGGGTGCGCAGGGTCCACTGGTCGGTGTGGGCGGTAACAACGCCAGCAGCATTGACCGTGTCACCCGCCGTGGGGTTTTCCGCGGGAGTGGATGACACATACCGCACCGAAGCCTCGAAATCCAAGCCCTTGGCCGGCCCGGTGGAGAAGGTATATTTCGCCGAGGCGCTGCCGTTTTCCGGCGAGACAAATTGGACGGAGCGGCCCACGGCCTCGGGGAAAGCAGCGCCAAAGTTTGAATATTTCGCATTCACGACGGCGGCACTGACCGAAAAGCTCAGGTTGTCGTTGGGGAGCCAATTGAGGTCGAACTCCGCACCTTTGTCGACCTGGTCGCCGTCGCTCCGGCTGACTTGAGTCACAAGGCCTGAACTTGGATCGACGACATTATCCTGAACGACGACGTTCTTTTGGGTGGCGTAGTAACCGCCGAGCGTGGCATTCAACCGTTCGTCGAAAAGGGAAACCTTGACACCGTAATCATAGCCCTTGGCCGTTTGCGGTTTAAACGCAGCCGGCAAAAAGTGCGTCCCTGAGGCCGCCCAACCTGCGATGGCCGCGGGCCGGCTGGTCTGGTCGACAAAGTAGCTTTCGCTATAGCTGGCGTACAAGTGGACATTTTTGACCACGGTCAGGTTAAATCCTGCGTTCGGCTTGGTCTGGTGGAAATAGCGGCGCACTTGGCCGGTGCCATTCACCCCTGCGGTGGTGCCACTGGTGTTTGGCTCTGTTGTGCCGAGCTGGCCCTTGCCAGCATAGCCAATGTCAGGGAAAAACACCGTGTAGTCACGTTGGTTGAACCTGACGGCGTCATAACGCACGCCGGCAAAGGTGATCAGCCTGCCGTGGAAAAACGTCATCTGCTGGCGGAAATTGCCGCCGAGCGAGGTGGTGCGCCGACGGGTCTTGTTGACGAGCGTTTCGGCTCCATACACGAAATTCTCCGGGAAATAGGTAAGCGGACCAGCGGGAATGTAGTTAACCTGGCCGATTTTATTGACAACCCGAACCAGAGGGACGGTGGCGCCCCCGCCCGCGGCGGTCCACGCTTTGAGCGCGGAGTCGTTGGTTGTCTGCAGCGTCGGATCGTAGCGATAGTAATCGTTAAAGTCGACGGTCAGCAGCGAATTGTTATCCACCGCGTGATTAAGCAGGAAGTAGTGCGCCAGGAGATCCACCTGGAGGCCGCCGCCATCTTCCTGGATCACCCCTTTTTGTGGGCTGCCGGCCTTGGCGAGGGCGGCCGTGGTGGGGGCGGCGAGGGTGGTGCGGACGTCATTATTCGGTGTGCCATCCGCTTTTAGGATGACAGGCGCCCATGCGGTCGTGTTCTGGTTAAAATCCCAGCGACGTGAGCGGTAGTTGTTTGCCGCCGCGCGCACGCTCCACACGTCGTTGAAGCTTTTATCGTAGTTCAAGCTATAGCTGATGTTACCACGATTCAGTTCGCTATGTGGACCATAGGGGTTGTATCCCGCCAACGCGATGTCGTAGTAGCCAACCGCATGAATGGGTGCGGCGTTATCAGCCGTTGCTGTCCTGGTCGCGAAAATAGCCGGCGCCGCCGCTTGCGGGGCATGCTGAATTTGGAGAAAGTACTCAGCCGAGGCCTGAAGGTGGGAATTGTCGGAGAAGTCGTGCTTGACGCTGACGAAGGCTTCGTTGTTGCGGATGTGGTCAAAGCCCCCGTCGAAACGCCGTTCCGTTTGGTCGACCGAGACCACATAATAGGTCTTGTGGGACGAGTCCAGCGAACCGGTCAATTGAGCTTTTTCCTGGCGATTGTCATAGCCACCGTTCAGGATGAAGAGCGTTTGGGAGTCCTTCTTCTTCGGCTGCACTGAAATCAAATTGACAATGCCGCCGGGCGAGGAGCGTCCGTAAATGGCGGCATTCGGGCCGCGGATGATTTCCATGCGTTCAACGTTGCTGGCGCCGTAGCGGCCGAGGCGGTAGAAACCGTCGCGCAACTGGGAGGTGGAGTTAAAGCCACGGAGGAGGAAGTTGCCGCCGATGCTCAACCCGGTCAAACCACCGACTTGGGTCGTGTTTTCATCCAAGAGATTAAGGCCGAAATCCTTGAAGAATTGGTCGGTCAAGTTGACCGTGCTGAAGGGCAGGTCGATGATCTTGGTGTTGACGCGGGTGGCGCCCATGGTCTCCGAAGCGCTGTAGCCGTGGGCGGGGGCCGCGGATACCTGGAACTTCGAAATGACAATGGTATCATCTCCAGCGGCCGGGGGCGGCGTCTGGGCATAAACGGCGTGGGCTGCGAGCATCAAGGTAGATACTCCAACCCAACCCGCGAATTTTCGTAACGAGACGTTAAGTACGCTAGGCATGGTGTTTGATGGGGTTATTGAGGGTTAGTTAGGTTGCTGACGGTTTGCTGTCGTTCCAAAATAACTTTGGCGAATTGAGCAGGGTGGGAACATTGAACGCAAGTATTTTATAAATATTATGTCGATCTTTTTCTGGTTGGAATTGCCCTGTGCTAATGGGCTTTCAGGGGAGCCTGTCGGGCCGCCCTTTCAAGTGTAGTTTGGTGGAGAGGGCTAAAGATCCAGCCGCGTGTCGGGCGTCGTCTCCACGCTGCCAGCCGCGCCGCGCTTTTTAAAAAGCCTCGGTGTTTCACCTCTGCGGAACCCATGACGCGGGGTGCGGGCATTTCTGAAAAACCGTCGTTAAGCATCCCCGCGCTTGCCCGCTCCTGTTGGTCGCATGAACCCTAGGCCGGTTCTGGCAAAAACAGGTTCGGGCTTGAAACGATGCTGTAGGCGCAAGCTTTCAGCAACCCATGAGGCACCCGCCCGGTCGCTTGCGTTGCCGCGCTTTGACCGTACCGTTGGTTTGGGTCAAAAAGGAAAAATTAAACAAGGAGAGGCCCGACCCGCGGCTGTCCTTTCCTACCTAACCCCGTCGGCTTTCCCTTTACCGGCAGATCACTGGACCGGCACGAACGGTGTGGGTTCGCTTGGCCATCCATAGGTGGCATCGATCCGCGCATTCGTGTAGTCGCTGGCGCTTAGGTCGTTGAAATAGAGGCGGCGAACGCCATAACTATAGGGCGTATAGGGCGGAAATATGCCATCGGCAAAAATATCGGCATAACCCCATATGCGATTGGGCGGATCAAAGTAAACGCTTCCGGAGACGAACGGAGAGGTGGCGATTTTGCTGACGTACAGATTTACCAACGACCCGCGATACACCTGTTTTTTTGGGCCGCTATTCCATTTTTCAATGAAACGGGGAAGATTGTTCACGCCGCCGCTGGCGGCGGAGTCGGTGCTGAGAACCAAACCAGCCACGATGGCGCAAGCAACCTCGCTTGACCCGTTTGCCGTTATATCAGGCGTGGACTGGCTGCTGTAGGCATTCTCAGTATCGGTTGCGTTGTTGCAGTAGTCAACGTCGCCCGGAGGGTGATTGATATCGTCCGTGTTGATTGAGCTGTCCGTGCCCGAAAAATAGTTGGGAGACAGCAAGGTGACCGCATCCGCAATAATGGCGACAGGAACTTCTTGGCTGACCGTCGTCCACGGATTGTCGGTTGTTTCATCGTCGGGCAGGGCAGAGCCGCCGGTCGTGAGCTTGCCGTCTGCGTTAAAATTGCCCACGATATAGACCGGAGCGTTGGTGGCAAGGGATAGGCCGGGTAATCCGGCCGCGCCGACAATGGAATCAGGCTTGTTACCTAGTGGGTTGCCGCTGGGATCGAGCGCATTGGGGATCAAGTTTTGTTGAGCATTGATTCTCGTCACGCTGCCGGTTGTGGTGGTCTGGGTTTTTCCATTGTCCAGGCAGACGCAAATCTCGTGATTATTGGCGTTGACCGTGCCGGAATCGGCCTCGACATCGATGTAAACCGTCCCATTCCAGCCGCCGGTATTATCGTTTGTAATCGGAAGTCCGTTGGACGGGATCATCGTGCCGGATCCCCAAATGGTGGAGTTTTTGCCATTGGTGTTGGGGACGCCATTCAAATTTTTATTATTGCTGTCCACGCTATTGTTCAAGATTGCCGTCGGTGGGTTGGCCGGAGTCGAACTTCCGGGGGCTCCGGTGCCTGTATTGACGTCGATCAAGGCCTGGTTCAGGGCGCTCATATTGACCCGCACGATGTCGACCGCGGCATGTTGGCGCTGGTCGTAGAAGCCGTACTTCACTTTTGTTCCGCTGGGAACGTAAGGCACGAAGCTCACCAAATTAGGAGGCTCCATCGGTCCTGCCGTCCATCCTGAAGCCGGCAGCGGAATGTAAGGCGTGGTGCTGTTCAGGTAAGCGGTGCCGAGATAAATACCGCCGTTGGGCCCGTAATAGTTTCCGCTGGGGTCTTTTTTCCCAATATTGGATGAATTATACGGACCATAGTAGTTGATGGTTGCCTGGTAAGGGGTCGTGGTGGTGTCGACCGCCACCAATATATAGAGATTGGCAGCGTTCGCGTATTTTATGGCTTCGAGCCCGTTCCGGGCGTTATAATATGTGTCTTTGGTGGGGTAATTGGTCGAATTAAAATCGGAGTCGGGCGGATCGTTGAAAGCGCTGACATTTCCTGCGAACGGCGTCAAAGTTGGGGTGCCGGAGCTGGATGTCACTCCGTGGTAATTGCAGGAATAATGGTGGTCGATTTTGATTCCTGGATTGCTCCCGTTGGCAACGGCAACTTGGTCGCCGTTGTCAACATAGGGTGTGTCGGCCTTGTACTGCAGGCCGTCAACGCCAGTTCCAGCGATGAGTGGGGATGAGAATCCGGGCGGAAAAAACTGCGGGGTGCGTGTTTGCAAATTGCCGTTCCACATGGCTTTTGCATCCTTGTTAAAACCTGTAAGATTGCTGTTAGCTAAATCGGAGAGGGAAGTAGAACACTTATTCATGCTATAAGTATTGCTTTCATGGCCGTCAGTGCTGTCGTACCAGGTGGATCCACCGCCGGGGTTCATGGCTGTGGCGGCGTAGGGTAACGGAGGCTTGGCTCCGTTAAAATAGATCGAATTGTTGTCCATCGCAGTTTGCTTGTCGTCCGCGGACGGATATTCCATGGAGTGGTAAATATCGCCGCTCACGGTGACCTTGCCTTTAAAGGTGAGGGTGGCGGAATTGGAGGCGTTAATGAACATATTGTAATTAGTGTGTACCGGCCCGGTGCACACCATGGTTGCGCCGGGATAAACCTCGAGATCGCTGCTCGAATAGAAGATGAACCAGTTGAAGAGCGGCACGCCCCGCACCGAAACGGTTTGTTTTACAAAAGCGGAGATCGGGGCTTGGCCATCCGGGCGGACCACCGTGGCCTTGGCCAAGACTTGGTAATCCGTGCGCCGCACATTGAATGTCGCGAAAGGATCGTCTTCGTTCTCAAGTACGGTGGGATCGACGTAGTACGCGGAGCCCGTAGTCGGTATCTTGACGGCCTTCCCGCCGATCAGTTCCAGCCCGGAGGGATTCGTCGTGGAAATCGGGTTCGTGTCAATGTGGCTCTCCACGTCAGCTCCAGTGCTGCCGTAGTTAGGGATTCCATTACTCGTGGCGTTGGGATTGAAAAACGAAAGCGGGATTTTGGCAGAAAGGGTGTCGGCGGTAAAGGGCAGTTGCAGGGGATTGTGCGTGTCGTCGATGGTGGTGGCCTGCGGATCGAAGCTGGGCGCCGGGGCTTTATTTTGGGCGATGTAATTGATTTGGGCGGCGCCGTACTCGCAAAGGGCCTCGGCGGCATTGCGGGCCTCGATAAAATAGACCGTGCGGGCGTTGAGACTTTTCTCGGTGGTGGACCAGCTGACGATGGATACCATCAGCAATGACATCACGGTGGTGAAGAGAATGACTGTGACGAGGGCCGAGCCAAGCCTGAGCCGCCTGTGCCTTGAAGGGAATGAAGGATGTTTCATAACGGGAAAGCGGAATTCTGGTTTACCGACACGCAATGGTCTTTAGCGAAAAATTGTTTGTCTAGCTGCGCGGCCACATGGTGAGATTGTAAGTGTCGATGCAATACGGATCGCCATTTTGCTGCGTCTCGCGGATCTGTGACTGTACCATGAAAGCGCCTTTCGACGTGGTCGCCTTGACCAAGTAGTAAAAAAGGCGAGTGGGTGTATTGGTGCCGTCATAAGCGGCGTTTCCGACCACCGAGGGCATGAATGCGTTGTTGGTCGTGGTGAGGTTTTTCATCACCGTTTGAAGCGTTTGCCCCTGATAAAAGCCTTTTTTTGTATAAGTCGTGTACAGTTGATAAACCGGAGTCGTACCCGGGGCGCCAAAATCAGGCGAAGGGTTCGCCGCACTCGCATTATCTCCTTGGGTGTCTAGCCGGTAAACCGGCCCGGAGTTGGTTGTAGCATCTGTGACCACGTGGTAATAAGCGATCACCCGTTTGACGTCGGTCGATCCATCGGGGTTGGTTGCGGTGGTTATGAGCAGAAGCAGGTCGCCCGCCTGTCCGGGGTTGATGTAATTGTCCGTGGAGGTGGTGGTGTCGAGCGCGGGTGCGCCGTTAGCGACGGTGTCATAAATATAGAAGGTGTTTGAGTAGGCGGCATCATTCTCGAAGTACATCGTGTACTTTCGCATGTCTTTATCTACTGTTAGCTTGTTGGCATTGTTGTTGTAAATTTTCAGGCATGTGATCGTGATTGTCAGAATCGCCGTCAGCACCAATCCGGTCAGCGTAGCAGCGATCATGAGCTCCACTAAAGTAAAGCCACGGAGCTTGGTAAAAGCCGCTGGTTTTGAAATGTTTTTCATGAGGCGCTACGATAAGTTGGAGCGAATGCAATGAAGGACACCCATGTGATATTGAGGGCCAAACCCATTGTTGGACTGCCAGGTATAGATAACTGTGATGCCGTAAACCGATTGAACATTTCCATTCGGATTCGCGGCGCTAGCACCTGGCGTGGGAGCGCTGAGATCGGTGATCCAGACCCAGACATTCATGTGCAGGTTGTTGGTTTTTGGCGCGGGATTGGTCACGTTGGCTGTGGCCAAGTTTGCCTTGGGCCAGATTGCTGCCCAACCACCAGTCGGTGCTGAGCCTGGATTATTTGGATCACCGGGAATCTCCTTGAGGTTGTCGACTACCCCGGCGGGCGTTATTCCTGGAGTGAAAGTTGAAAGGCTGGGAATCGTGGGGTTTCCGCTGCCGCTGTTTGACCATTCGAGCACATCGTCAGCCTGCGTCGCATTCGTCTTTTGGGTTGGAATGATCCCGCCGGCCGCCCAGTTGGGAGTGCCATCGGGATTGGTACAGGGTTTGTTGTTTGCTTGGTTGGGCGTGATGAGACTGGATAGGGGCATGCTTTGCATCTGCTCCAGATAACTTTCCACCGCTGCCTCGACAGAAATTTCGGTCATGCTTCCCGCGGCCGACTTGGTTGATTGGATCAATCCTCCCGCGACTCCTGTCATTATTAAAACGGCAATGAGCATGGCGACCATGACCTCAACCAGCGTCATGCCGCGGCGGGAGCGAAAGGGTCTCTGCCTGAGAGGGTGCGGTGTAATCACAATAGTGCATGCTACCGTATCTGGCGGCCACCGTCCAGAGTCGGTTGCGGGCTTTTCGCCCCTGGGTCGATAGGGCCATTCGGTCCAGCTTCATTTTAACCACTAATACCATTCGCCTCTTTCATTTGGACTTTGGTAGGGCGCGGTCTGTAGCCGTGAGCGAGGTCGAACGGCTCGTCGGGGACGCCTCGCCCTACCACAGCTGCATGGCGCAAAAGTCTAATTGGGAGGGGACATTGGTATAACGCACACTAATCCGCAATAATACTTCCAAAAAGACAGAAGACCGACTCAACCACTGATGCACACTTATATAGTCACTGATAATATGAAGTTGGGTTCGAAGCCATTTTTTATCTGTCTTTTTCCGGATCAGTGACCACCAGTGGTTAAAGCGCTCTAGCAGGCTGTCGGACTTCGTCCTCCAGCCTGCCAAAAGAAAATGGCTGCGCCATTTTCAGGGAAGCCACGAATGGCATCGATTGGCACGGCTATGTTTTGTCATTCCGAGCCTTGCGGGGAATCTCTTGTGGCCTTCGATTTGAACCAGAGATTCCTCGCTGCCCGCGGAATGACAGTAGGAGAAATCCGTTCCAATCCGGGGGTATTCGATATTGTCTTAGCGGCCTTTGCGATCTCTGTAAAGCTCCTGAAAGTTTTCATTAATTCCGTGGCTGCGTCTGCGCGTAGAGCGCGGCGGCCTGGGTGCGGCGGGTGAGCTGCAGCTTGTCGAAAATATTGCTGAGGTAATTTTTCACCGTCTTCTCGCTCAGGTTCATGGCCGAGCCGACTTCCTTGTTGGTCTTGCCTTCGGCGATCAGGGCCAGCACGCGCTGCTCCTGCGCCGAGAGCGAGGCCAGGGCATCGTGCTCCGGGCCGGATTTCGCGAGCTGCATCACCCGCGCCGTGATCGCGGGATCGAGCACGGACTTGCCGTCGGCCACGTCGATGATGGCCTGGATCAGGCTGCGGCCGTTGACTTCCTTCAACAAATAGCCGTGGGCGCCGGCCTTGAGCGCGTCGTCCACCGTGCGGTCGTCGATGGCCGAGGTGAGGATGAGCACATGCGTCGCGGGCAGGCGGCGCAGGATTTCCCTGCAGGCCTGGAAACCGGTGCCGTCCGGCAGGCGGATGTCGAGCAGCACGACGTCGGGCCGCAGGCGCTTGCACATTGCGATGGAAGTGGCGACATCCTCCGCCTCGCCGGCGACGGCGATGGCGGGCTCCACGCCGAGCAGGGCGCGCAGGCCCGCGCGCACCAGTTCGCTGTCGTCCACAATCAGGACGCGGATGGGAGGTTTTTTCAGCGTGTAGCTCATGCTGGACTGAAGGATCAAGTAACAGGTATCAAGTGACAAGAGTGCTGCGCAAGTATTCCTGGTACTTGATCCTTCAGTCCAGCATAAGGGGAATATTCACGACCACGCGCGTGCCCGCGCCGGGACGGCTGTTCACGTGCAGCTCGGCGCCCAGCCGGGTGGCGCGCGCCTGCATGTTGTTCACGCCGTGGCCCGCATGGGCGCGCGCCGCCGGGTCGAACCCGGTGCCGTTGTCCTGCACCAGCAGGCAGGCTTCGCGCTCCCCGCGGCGGAGCCGCACCGTGACCACGGTGGCGCGGCCATGGCGCAAGCCGTTGCTGATGGCTTCGTGCGCGATCTGCAGCGCGTCGGTGACCTGCCCGGCGCTGAGCAGCGCCGCGGCGTCATCGTCGACCTGGAGGTCGAACTTTGCCTCGCGGCTGGCGCCCAGTTCATCGGTGAGCACCTGCAGCGCCTGGCCAAAACTCTCGCGCTGGAGCCGTTCCGGCGCGAGGCCGTGGATGTAGTCGCGCACGTCGCGGATGACGGTGTTGAGCGCGGCCAGGGTCGAGGCGAGCCGGCGCTCGGCTTCGGCGGGATCGCGGTGCACGAGTTCGCGGGCCGATTCCAGCGTCAGGCCCGCGGCATAAAGCGATTGGATGATGCCGTCGTGCAGGTCGCGGCCCAACTGCACCTTCTCCTCCCGCGCGTGGCCGAGCAGCGTTTGCTTGAACTGCGAGTCGGCTTCGGCGCGGCGGCGTTCATTGCGTTCGAGGATGAGCGCGGTGCCCTGCTCGGCGGAAGTCTGGGCGAGGCGGGACAGGTTTTTCACCTCGGACAACGGCAAGGCCCCTGTCTCCGGCCGCAACCGGCCGAGAAAGGCGGCGGCCGCCGTGATCAAAAACAGCGCCAGTGCGAGCAGCAGCAGCCCGGCCAGCGCCTGCCGGTACAACTCGACCAGCCGGGTGGCGGCCGGCGGTTCGGCCTGATGTGCCGCGGCCGCTTCGGCGTTCAGTTGTTGGTCCTGGCGGTGCAGCCAGGCATGCGCCGCCAGCGCCGCGGCAATAAAAATCGCCAGTGAGACAAGCGCGATGCTGAGCACTTGGACGAAATGTTTCATCGGGCGGACAACGGGAAGCTACCCCGCGACCTTAAAACCCATGCTGGGCCGCCGGCTTGCGACTGGCAAATGGATT
>DATMNP010000143.1:0-15329 GCA_035568935.1 Opitutaceae bacterium
TACGGCGGGACGGGCGGGAGTTTGACTTCCTGGGTCTTGAGTTCGTCGAGGATGACTTCGATGGCTTTGTCGAGTTGCTGGTCCTCGCCGTGGAATTCACGCGCTGGGTCGTTGTCCACCACGATGTCGGGGTCGACACCACGGCCTTCGATGATCCATTGTCCGTCTTTTGAGTAGGGCGCGAATTCGGGGCGGTTGAGGTAGCCGCCATCGACGAGCGGGAGGGTTTCGCGGATGCCGACCACGCCGCCCCACGTGCGCTTGCCGATGAGTTTGCCAAGGCCGAGGGTCCTGAAACGATAGGGGAAAATGTCGCCGTCGGACGCGGAGAATTCGTTCATGAGCGTGACCTTCGGGCCGAGGAGCATCTCATCCGGATCGGGCGTGGGCGTGCTGTAACGTGAGACTTCGATCACGGCGAGTTCGCGGCGCAGGCGATCGATGATCATGGGTGAGATAAAGCCTCCGCCATTGCTGCGAATATCGATGATCAGGGCTTTCTTGCGGAGTTGTGGATAAAAGTGCTTGGCGAATTCGTTGAGGCCGTTGAACTCCATGTCGGGGATGTGCACGTAGCCGACTTTGCCGCCGGTCTTCCGGTTCACGTAGTCGATGTTGTGCTGCACCCAGGTGTAGTAATAAAGCGGCGCTTCGTCCGCGATGGGCACGACGGTGACATTGCGCGCACCGTCGTCGGAGGGCTTGGAGTTGACGCGGAGCGCGACCTGTCGGCCGGCGGTGCCGATGAGCAACTGGTAGAGGTTGGCCACCTGCGAGAGCGGCGTGCCGTTGATGGCGAGGAGGTAATCGCCTTCCTTCACATCGACGCCGATCTCGGTGAGCGGGGACCGGGTTTGGTCCTGCCAGTTCTCGCCGCGAAGGATTTTGTCGATGCGGTAGGCGCGGGTGGCCGGGTCGCGCGAAAACTCGGCGCCGAGCAGGCCCATTTTGATGCGCGGCACTGCGGGGCGGTCGCCGGAGCCGACGTAGGTGTGGCCGCTGTTGATTTCGCCGATCATTTCGCCGATGAGGCCGGTGAGGTCGTTGCGGTGCTGGACGTAGGGCAGGAGCGCGGCGTACTTCGCGCGCATCGCGGGCCAGTCCACGCCGTTCAGGTTGGGCGCGTAGAAAAAATCGCGCATCTGGCGCCAGCACTCGTTGTAGATTTGCGTCCACTCGGCGTGGCGGTCGAGGTGCATCTCGAGGCTGGAGAAATCGAGCTGGTTGTCCTTCAGTTCAATTTTGGCCGAGGGCAGGTCGATGATGGCGTAGCTGTCGCCGGATTGGACAAGCATTTTTTTCTTATCCGCTGTGATTTCAAAACCGCTGGCTCCGCCGAGCTCGGTTTCCTTGCGCTCTTTCAAGTCGTAAACACAGAGCATGCTTCTGCCTGCAGACGAATTCTCGGTCTCTTCATCGTCGTTGTTGTCAGTCTGGCGGAGGTAAAAAATCTTATCGTCCACGCTCTGGATCGAGCCGTAGTTGGCGGGTGTGATGGGCAGGCCGATGACGCGATCCTTGAGGCCGTCCGCATCAACTTTTACGGCCACGGGCTTTCCCCCGTCGTCTTTCACGCCGGCAGGTTTGGCCTCCAATTTTTTCTCGCTCCCGGTAATTTCGACTTCATCGCTTTTTGGCGCGAAAGGCGAGGGGGTGGCCTTGGCCAGGGTCACAAGGTAAATGCGCTGCATGTCGCGATAAACGTGTTCAAACTCGGTGTTGCCGAACAGCGGTTTGAAGTCGCGGCTCGAGACAAAGAGCAGGTATTTGCCGTCGTCACTGAACGCGGGCGAGTCGGCCTCGTACCAGCCATCGGTGACCTCGGTGCGTTTTTTTGCATCGAGCGAGTAGAGCCAGATTTTGGCCAGCGATTCATCCTCGGGACGCGCGTAGGCCACCCATTTGCTGTCGGGCGACCAGGCATAATTGGTGATCTCAAACGCCGTGGCGCGGTCGATTTCCATGACGATTTTCGTCCCGATGTCCACGAAGCGCAGCCGCTGGCGGTAATCGCTCCAGAGGAGCTTCGTGCTGTCGGGCGACCAGATGGGCGCGTAATAATACGTGTCCGCGCCGCTCGTGATTTGGATGGGCCTGGCATGGCCGTCCTGGGAGCGGATGAAGAGTTCATTCTCACCGGTCTCGTCGGAGACGTAGGCGATCCATTGGCCGTCGGGTGACCACACGGCGTCGCGTTCGTGCACGCCGGAGGTGTCGGTGAGGTTGCGCGTCGGGCCCTCCTTGGCCGGCACGGTGAAGACATCGCCGCGGGCGACGACGACGACGCGTTTGCCGTCGGGCGACGGGCTCACCGTGGTCACGAATTTGCTGACGTTGGTGACCTCGGTGCGGCTGCCGGCGAAATCCTCCTTGATGGCGATGGGCACCTCGCGGGATTTTCCGGTTTCCAAATCAAAGTGCCACACATAGCCGGCCTGTTCGAAAACGATGCCGCCGCGGCCGAGCGAGGGAAACTTGATGTCGTAGTCCTTGAAGAACGTGTGCTGCACCGTTTGTTTTGTCGCGAGGTCGTAGCTGAACAGGTTCATGCGGCCGTCGCGATCGGAAAGAAAATAAATCTTATTGTTCGGCGCCCACATGGGGATGATGTCCTGCGCCGGATGGTTGGTGATGTTTTCGACGGCCCCGGTCTTGAAATCGAATATCCAGATGTCGTCGGCCTGCCCGCCGCGGTAATGTTTCCAGGTGCGAAATTCGCAAAACACGCGGTTGTAGGCCATCTTCGAGTCGTCCGGCGAGAATGACAAAAATCCCCCGCGCGGCACGGGGAGCTGCTGCGGCAGTTCGGCGTCGAGGCCGACGGAGTAAAGTTGGCCGATAAAGTCGTCGGTTGAATGCATGCGCGAGCGAAAGACGATCTCGGGCTGGGTGTTCTTCCAGGCCATCACAATGTTGTTCGGCCCCATGCGGTCGGAGATATCGTCATTATTGAGCGTTGCGGTGTAGGTGAGGCGCTTGGGTTCCCCGCCGTCGGCGGGCATGACATAAACCTCCGTGTTGCCGTCGTATTGCGCGGTGAAGGCGAGCCGACTTCCATCCGCCGAGAAACGCGGAAACGCCGCATAGCCCGGGCCGCTGGTAAGGCGGCGCGCGACGCCGCCACCCATGCCGACGGTGTAGAGCTGGCCGGCATAGGAGAACACGATCTGTGAGCCATTGGTAGCGGGGAAGCGAAGCAGGCGTGTCTGTTCCGCGGGGCTGATTGTCTGTGCGGCGAGTCCGGCGGTGGACAACGCAAGCCAGAGGACAAGACGGAAAAGTTTCATCATGACGGGACAGTTTACCCTGATTTAGCCAAGGTGGTCGATCACGCGCAGGCCGGGGATCTCATGGAAATGCGCGTCGGCTGTCAGCACGGTGGCATCTGCCTGCAACGCGCAGGCGGCGATGAGCAAATCCGGCGAGGGCAGCACGATGCCCCGCCGGTCGAGTGACCAGGCGAGTTGCGCCGCGCGCTCCCACATCGAGCTTCCCATGGCCAAATAAATCATGACGGCAAAACGCTCCCGGAAGCGCTGGAATACGGCCGGATCGCGGCGGCCCCGGCATACTTCCACGACCACCATGCCGCAGGTGGCAAATTCCCGCTCGTCCGCGCACGCGGCCAGCTCGACAAAAGGATCGATGCCGGCGCGCGCGCGGTTGATGAAGAAGTTGCTATCGGGAAGAACGAGCTCGCCCATAACGTGCCTTCGGTTCGGCCACCATCAGGCCATGGCTGTCCAACTGATCGGCGGCTGTGGGCGCGAATTCCGCCCGCAGTTCATCGGCGGTGAGGCCGAGGCCGGCCGTGAAGAGTTCCTTCATTTTGTGCCGGCGCGCCATTTCCTTGAGGGCGATTTCAACCGCCTGTGTTTTGGTCTTGGCTCCGGTGACCTTCATCACGCGGGCCAGGACATCTTCATCTATGTGCATGGTCATTTTCATCGCGAGGCAGATGATATGGCTTGCATGCCATACTGCAAGGGATAAGTATGGCATTCATGCCATACTCCTATTAATGAGGCGGATGGAGCATGGTTAATTTTGAAGAACCGGTGTCCCAGGCATGGGTTGCCGTGACAAATCAGGGGCTCGGCGATTCCAAAAAAAGCGCCCGCCGCGGAGTGCGGCGGGCGCTGGAGACTTGCGGCATCCAAATGCCGTTCAAGGGGTAATTGGTCAGTCTGCGAAGTTGCAAACTTGCAGCGAGGCTGCGGTATCTTGCAGGCCCCAATGATCCAAGCTTGTTACGGATGTTTGGAAGGCATAGTTGGTCGCGAGAGTCTGTTCGGCCTGGCCCGGCGGGGTTACATAAACCGAGTAGGTTTTGGCCGTGACGTTGATCACCAGACGGAAGTGGTAAGTGCTGCCACTGACCCAATTGATCGTGGATCCAGCCGTGAAGCTCGTGCCATTGGCGGCCTGGATGTCGCCCGTGGAGTGGAACTTCACCAAGGGAGCCGCGCTGCTCTTGCTGCCTGCTGCACCACTGGTCATGCCGATGAAGGCGGTGATTCCCGAAGCATGGGGTGTGGCATCGAACGTAGCCGTAAACGTTCCGGTTACAGAGGTCGTGGCAAAGCTCGTCCACGAAGAGGTTGCGGTTTGGCAACCTCCACCCCCGGTGCTCCCGGTGCTGATCGTGTAGGTGGCTGAAGTGACGGAGGAATTGGTGTCTCCGCTCTTCGCGGCCATGGCTTCGATCGTGACCGTTCCGCTGCTCACTAAGATCGGGCTGCTATACACGGTTGAGGACGTGGTGGGCGTGGTACCGTTGGTGGTGTAGTAGATCGTGGCACCGCTGGTGGAATCACTGAGTGTCACCGTCTGTGTGCTTGAGTAAGCGCCACCAGCCGGGCTGAACATAGGTGTCGCGACCGTCGTGGCAACAGTGCTGATCGTGTAGGTGGCTGAGGAGACGGAGGAGTTGGTGTCTCCGCTCTTCGCGGCCATGGCTTCGATCGTGACCGTGCCGCTGCTCACCAAGATCGGGCTGCTATACACGGTTGAGGACGTGGTGGGTGTGGTGCCGTTGGTGGTGTAGTAGATCGTGGCCCCGCTGGTGGAATCACTGAGTGCGACAGTTTGTGTGCTTGAGTAAGCGCCACCAGCTGGGCTGAAGGTCGGTGTTGCGACTTGTGTCGGCGGCGGCGGTGGTGGTGGCGGCGGCGGTGGTGGGGTGTTGCCATTTGGTGCTGTACCGCCCGACCAGGACTTGACGCCGACCCAATCGAAGGTGGACGGGCCGAAGCCAGATTTTGACACGTATTGGCCATACTTATTGTAATGCGTGCCCGGATTTGGAACTTTGGTCCCTGTCAGCGAGCCGTTCACATATATACTGATCAAATTTCCGATCGGATCGTAAATCGTATTCATTTGGAACTGCACGCCGACCTGGATCGCCGCCTCGAAGGCATCGCCCTGTTCGAGCGACATGATTTCCACTCCCGTAGGTCCGCCTACGGCTTCATCAAGGATGAGATCGGGGACCGTTGGATCCGTGTCTCCAAAAACCTGATGCAAGGAAATATGGTTGGAGCCGGCCGGGAATGACACGAGGGTGCCAAGGCCTTGCCATTGATTGGTCGTGTTGGTGGGAAGATTATTGCCGCGCATTTCCGCCCGGCAAAGGCCAGTCACGGTGGGAATCCTGAATTCATACCCTCCAGGAATAGCCGTGATGCTGGTGCCGGCCGACGTTTGGGCGATGTAGGTTTCATTGTCGGGCGTCCAGCCGCTGCCGAGTTGGGCCTGGGCTGAAAGGGATAAGCCACAAAGGAGAGCAAATGCAGCGAGGGGTTTGCCTGTACGGCCGAGAGAAAGCTGCGGCCGATAAGTATCGAATGGCGTTTTCATGAGTGGTGAAACTAGAAGCGCGAACGCTTAGGGTTTTAGTGTCTACGTACGGGGGATACTTGGAGATTGTGTAAGGTTTGTTAAAAAGTAAAATACAATTTACAATAATTCGGTAATTTTTAGTAAAATGATTACATAATTCATATAAATTGCGCTTAAATACGGTTATTCAATGTAAAAATAAAATATTTAGCCATTAAATATGTAAATATTTAACGCGCCGTAAGACACGTTTAGACCAGATGTTTAACGCAATTAATCGCTGGCCATACATGGTATGCCGCCAGTCGGACAAAATGGACTAGTTGTCCTTAATTGATGGACAACAAACTTTTATAATTAACTGCTGGCTGATCTTGCAGGCTCAGTCTTCTGCTACGCGCTCTCCAATATTTTGTAGAGGCGCGTGACCATTTTCGTCGGGTCGTCGAGCAGGCCGGCGGCGAGGAGGGAGTTGTCAAGCAACTGTTCGGCCACGAGCGCGGCCCGATCAGGCGTGACCTCGCGCGAAGCCGCGAGGCGCTTGATGACGGCGTGACGTGGGTTGATGGCCAACTCGATGCGCGGCGGCGTGTCGGCTCCGTCCTTGCTCATTGCTTTCATCATGCGGCGCATTTGCGGCGACATGAGTTTGTCGGCGTTGAGCGCGGCGGCGGGCGAATCGACGAGGCGGTCGCTCGCACGGACCTCGGTCACGCGGTCGCCGAGGATTTTTTTGAGCCACTCGATAAGCGCAGTGACGTTTTCCGGCGCGAGCGCATCGCTGTCGGACGGCTGGGGCAGCTCGTCCAGTTTCACCTCGGCGCTGTCGGCCGCGACGAATTTCTTCCCTTCGAATTCCCGCAAATTATTCATCACGTAATCATCAACCGGCTCGGTGCAGAGCAGCACCTCGAGGTTGCGCGCGCGGAAGCCCTCGAGATACGGGCCGGCTTCGAGCGCCTCGCGGTTGGGGCCGGTGAGGAAATAAATTTCCTTCTGCCCGTCCTTCATGCGCGAGACATAGTCGGCGAGGCTGGTGGGCTTGCCTTTTTCGGTGAGCGTCGATTCGAAGCGCAGGAGTTTCACCAGTGCGTCCTTGTGGGTGAAATCGAGTGCGCAGCCTTCCTTGATGAAAACGCCGAATTCGCGGAAAAATTCCACGTAGGTGTCGGGGTGCGCCTTGGCCTCGTCCTCGAGGAATTTGAGGAAACGCTTGGTGATGACCTTGCCGATTTTGTCGAGCAGGGCCTTGTCCTGCATGGTCTCGCGCGAGATGTTGAGCGGCAGGTCCTCGCTGTCGATCACGCCTTTCAGGCAGCGCATCCACTCGGGCAGCAGGTCCTTCGGCTTGGCGTCGATCAGCACCTTGCGGCAGTAGAGCGCGACGCCCGGCTCGGCGCGGGCCAGGCCGAGCTTCTCGGGGTTGTCCTTCGGCACAAAGAGCAGTGCGTTGATGGAGAGGGGCGCGTCGGCGCTGAAATGCAGCCGCAGGCGCGGCTCATCGAAGGCATGGGCCTGGAATTTGTAGAACTCGGTGTATTCCTCGTCCTTGATTTCGTTTTTGTTGCGCAGCCACAGCGCCTGCACGGTGTTGAGGCGCTTGCCGTTGAGATTGATGGGAAACGTCACGAACGCGCTATAGCGCTCGAGGATTTCCTTGATCCGCCAGTCCTGGCTGAACTCGGAGCATTCGTCCTTCAATTCGATGACGATCTTCGCGCCGCGCCGCTGGCCGTCGGATTCCTCGATTTCATAGCTGCCGCCACCGTCGCTGGTCCAGAGCTGGCCGGGCTCGCCTGCGCGCCATGAGTGGGTGTAGACCTTCACGCTCTTCGCGACCATGAACGCGGAATAAAAACCGACGCCGAACTGGCCGATGAGGTTCGCATCTTTCTTCGCGCCTTCGCTGAGGGCCTTCAAAAAGGCCTTCGAGCCGGAGTGGGCGATGGTGCCAAGGTTTTCCACCAGCTCGGCCTGGGTCATGCCCACGCCGAAGTCCTGGATCGTGAGCGTCTTCGCCTTGTCGTCGGTCGTGAGGTTGATTTCGAGCGGCAGGTTGTCGTCGAAAAGCTCCTTCTCGGTCAGCTGGAGATGGCGCAGCTTCTCGAGCGCGTCGGACGCGTTGGAGACGAGCTCGCGCACGAAGATTTCTTTCTCGGTGTAGAGCGAGTGGATGACGATATCGAGCAACTGCTTGATCTCGGCCTGGAATTCGAATTTTTGCGGTGTGGCGGTGGACATGGTGGTGGGTTTAAAAGTTGAGAGACGATAGCTGAGAGTTGAGAGCCGTGAGACGAATGACGAATGACGAATGACGAATGACGAATGACGAATGACGAATGACGAATGACGAATGACGAATGACGAAACCAAAGAGCCCGCCAGTTTAGCAGGCTTTGGCAAAAATCAAGAAGCGTATCGCATTTGTCAGCGGCAAAGGGTTCTGGCTTCACCCGCCCAAATAAGCGGCTTTGAGCTGCGGGTCGGTGCGGAGGTCCTTGCTCGGGCCGGCCATGGCGATGCGTCCGGTCTCCAGCACGTAGGCGTAACTGGAAATTTCGAGTGCGAGATGGGCGTTCTGCTCGACGAGCAGGATGGTGATGCCGTGGCTTTTGTTTATTTCCATGATCTTTTCGAAAATTGTGCTGATGAGGCGCGGGGCGAGCCCGAGCGAGGGCTCGTCGAGCATGAGGAATTTCGGGCTGCCCATGAGCGCGCGGCCGATGGCGAGCATCTGCTGTTCGCCGCCGGAGAGCGTGCCGGCGGTCTGCTTCAGGCGCTCCTGCAGACGCGGGAAAATACTGAAGACGTAGTCGCGGTTTTTTTCGACGAGGGCGTGGTCTTTGAGCAGATACGCGCCCATCGCGAGGTTCTCCCCGACGGTGAGGTTGGCAAAAACCATGCGGCCCTCGGGCACGTGGCCGAGTCCGCGGGCGACGATCTGGTGCGCGGGGAGCGCGGTGATGTCCTCGCCCTGGAACTCGATGCGGCCGGTTTTTGCACGGAGCAGCCCGGAGATCGTGTGCAGCGTGGTGGTTTTGCCCGCGCCGTTGCCGCCGACGAGCGTGACGATGGCGCCGGCGGGAATCTCAAGCGAGATGCCGTTGAGCGCGGCGATGGCACCGTAGCTGACGGAGAGATCGGTGACAGATAGCATTTTACTTAACCGCGAATGAACGCGAATGGACGCAAATAAAAGACCACTCTAATATGAAGCCCCCTCTGGCTTCCGGGACTATTCGCGTGGATTTGCGTTTATTCGCGGTTAAAAAAAGTTCGTCCATCAGTGGTGAGATATTGAGGTTTTGTGGTCTTCACCGAGGTAGGCTTCGATGACCTTGGGGTCGTTCTGGATCGCAGCCGGCGGGCCTTCGGCGATCTTCACGCCGTAGTCGAGCACGGCGATGCGTTCGCACACGCCCATGACCACGCGCATCGAGTGTTCGACGAGAAGGATGGTGAGCTTGAACTGTTCGCGGACGCGCGGGATGAGTTTCACGAGCTCGGCTTTTTCGGTCGGGTTCATGCCGGCGGCGGGTTCGTCGAGCAGGAGCAGGCGCGGCTGGGTGGCGAGGCAGCGGACGATTTCGAGGCGGCGCTGCTCGCCGTAGGGGAGGGATTTCGCGGGTGTGTCGCGGAAGCGAAGCAGGTTGAAAAGTTCGAGCAGCTGCTCGGCCCGGCGGGCGACGGCGGCTTCGTCGGCGCGGAATTTTTTTCCACGGACGAGGGTTTGCAGCGGCGAGGTCGCGCGGTGGAGGTTGCAGGCGGCGCGGACGTTGTCGAAGACGCTGAGGCGGCCGAAGAGGCGGATGTTTTGGAAGGTGCGCGCGATGCCGAGCGCGGCGATGTCGTTGGAGCGCAGGCCGCGGAGGTCGCGGCCGGCGAAAAGCACGCGGCCGGCGGTGGGTTGATAAACGCCGGTGATGAGGTTGAAAACGGTGGTCTTCCCCGCGCCGTTCGGGCCGATGAGGCCGACGAGCTCACCCTCGCCGAGCGCAAGGTCCACGGCGTTGACGGCACAGAGGCCGCCAAAATGGATGGTGGTTTGGTCGAGTTGGAGCAGCGGCGCAGGCATTGCTTTGGTGGAAACGCAGAGGTGGGAAAGGACGCAGAAAAGGCTATACGGTATTAACCACTAATGCACACTCATGAGCACTGATAAGGCGTCTGATCGTACGGAAACAAGGTTTTGCTCTACAACGGCTACAGTAACTTTCATATTCTGTTATTAGTACCGATTAGTGTGCATTAGTGGTTAAGATGCATTACACCTTGGATTTGCGCAGCTTGAAATTAAACAGTCCCTGCGGGCGCATAAGCATGAGGAGGATGAGCAGGAGCGAATAAATGACCATGCGGTATTCGGCCACGGGGCGCAGGACTTCCGGCAGGACGGTGAGCAGGATGGCGGCAAGGATGACGCCGAGGGTGTTACCCATGCCGCCGAGGATGACCATGACGACGATTTCGATACTGCGTGTGAAATCGAAGCCGCGCGGGTCGATGGAAAGTTTGTAGTGTCCGTAGAGACCGCCCGCGAGGCCGGCGAAAAACGCGCCGACGACGAAGGCGACGTTTTTGTAGCGCGTGGGGTTGAGGCCGATGGCTTCGCTGGCGATTTCGTCGTCATGCGTGGCGATGAAGCCGCGGCCGTAGGTGGATTTCACGAGGCAGCCGACGACAAAAACCGTCAGGGCGGCGGCACCGTAGGTCCAGGCGAAGTTGGTGTAGGCGGGCAGGCCGACGAACCCGAGCGCACCGCCGACGGCGTCGATGTTCTGAAAAATCACACGGATGATTTCGCCGAAACCGAGCGTGACGAGCGCAAGGTAGTCGCCTTTCAGCCGCAGCGAGGGCAGGCCGATGAGCAGGCCGGCCAACGCGGCGCTGAGGCCGCCCGCCAGGAGCGCGGCGAAAAACAACGAGTTTTGCCCGAGTGCGGTGCCGCCGTCCTCGCCGAGGAGTTTCGGGCCGAGAAAAACCGTGACACAGCCCGACAGATACGCGCCGATGGACATGAAGCCCGCGTGGCCGAGCGAGAACTGGCCGGTGTGGCCGTTGACGAGGTTGAGCGAGACGGCGAGGATGATGTTGATGCCGATGGCAATGAGGACGTCGAGAAAGTAGGGATCGATGTGGTCCGAGAAGTGCGAAACGACGACCGCGGCGAGGATCGCGGCGAGCAGGGCAAGGTGCGGGCGGGGAATCATCTTAATTTTTGCCCCGCGGATCGCGCGGATAAACGCGGATTTTTCCGGTCAAAGAAAGTGGTCTTATCCGTGCTCATCCGTGTAATCCGTGGTTAAAAAACTAAACTTTTTCGACGGTGAACTTGCCGAGCAATCCGGCCGGGCGGAAAAGCAGGATGAGGATGAGCACGCCGAACGCGATGGCGTCCTTGTAGGTGGAAAACTGGCTGCCGCCGACGAACGTCTCGACCGTGCCGAGAATCAGGCCGCCGAGCGCGGCGCCGGGGATGTTGCCGATGCCGCCGAGCACGGCGGCGACGAAAGCCTTCAGCCCGGGCATCACGCCCATGAGAGGGTCGATGGACGGGTAGTTAAGCGCGTAAAGGATGCCGCCCGCGCCGGCGAGTGCGGAGCCGAGGGCGAAGGTGAAGCTGATGACGACATCGTTGTTGATGCCGACGAGCTGCGCGGCCTTGGGATTGAGCGCGACGGCGCGCATCGCCGTCCCGATCTTGGTGCGAAACACGATGAACTGCAGCGCGACCACCAGCAGCAGGGCAACCGCAATGACGACGAGCTGGTTCGACGAGATGACGAGACCGCCGAAGGCAAAATCTTTGGCCGGAAACACCGACGGAAACGTCCGCGGCTCCGCGCCGAAGAAAACCTGTCCGCTGGATTCGAGCAGCAGCGAGACGCCGATGGCGGTGATGAGGACGTTGAGCGTGGGCCCGCCGCGCAGGCGGCGGTACGCGAGGCGTTCGATGGTCACACCGAGCAGGGCGCAGCCGAGCATCGCGGCAGTGAGCACAATGAAGCCGCCGCCGAATGTGTTCTGGGGCAGGTGCTGGCCGACGTAGTAGCCAACAAATGCCCCGACCATAAATACGTCGGAATGGGCGAAGTTGATGAAGCGCAGCACGCCATAAACCATCGTGTAGCCGAGTGCGATGAGCGCGTAGATGGCACCGAGGGAAAGGCCGTTGAGCAGTTGCTGGAGAAATTCGGTCACTGTCTTTGGTTGAAAGTTGAGGGTTGAAAGTTGAAAGACTCAATCTTTCAACGAGTCGCGCAGGCCGCTCAACATGCGCACGACTTCGAGTGCGGATCCATAAATCTTGGCATGGGTCTCTGTATCCAGCCAACCTTGCGTTTGGGCGATGCGGGCTTGAGAAACGAGCTCAAAGGCAGAACCGACGGCGATTTCGATGAAACGGCGAAAGTCGGTCTTTGATCCACGTGAGCATCCCTCGGCAATATTGGAGGAAATTGAAACCGCCGCCCGACGCATTTGGTTTGTCAGTCCGAAACGTTCATCAACAGGGAAAGATTTTGTTAGTTGATAGGTCAAATCGGCCAAGCCGATGCTCTTATGCCAGACATCGAGTTTTTCGAAGTTAAACATATCAGGTATATCTTGCTTTCAACCTTCAACCTTCATCTTTCAACTTTCAACTGAGCCGTGGAGCCTCAGGGCTCCACCACCTGCACAAACTCGAACTGGCCGTTTTTTACGGTGATGATGACAGCGCTTTTGGTGGCGTTGCGATGATCGTCGATGGTGGTTTTTCCGGTGATGCCGGGAAAATCCTTCGTGGCCGCGAGCGTATCGCGGATTTTCGCGCCGTCGGTCGAGCCGGCGCGCTTGATGGCGTCGGCCAGGACCATGGCCGAGTCGTAACCGAGCGCGGCCATGGCGTCGGGGGTCTCGCCGTCGAAGCGCGCCTGAAATTTTTTCACGAAGGCCTGCACGGCGGGCAGGGTCGCCTTGGGCGAATAGTGGGTGGAGTAGTAGCAGCCTTCGACGTCGGCGCCCCCGATCTCAATGAGTTCGGGTGCCTCCCAGCCGTCGCCGCCGAAGATGGGCACGCTGAGGCCGAGCTCATGGGCCTGCTTGCAGATGAGCGCGGCTTCGGTGTAGTAGCCGGGCACGAAGATGGCGTCGATGTGGTTGGCCTTGATGGAGGTGAGCTGTGCCCGGAAATCCTTGTCGCCTTCGGAATATTTTTCCTCGAGGGCGATTTCGCCGCCGCCGGCGGTAAACGGTTCGATGAAATATTTCGCGAGCCCGACGCTGTAGGCGGACGAAACGGAGGTGAGCACGGCGACGCGGCGGGCGTGCAGCGTGTCCTTGGCGAATTTGGCGAGGACCTTGCCCTGGAACGGATCGGTAAAGCAGACGCGGAAAATGTAGCTGCCGATGGCGGTGACCTTGGGGTTGGTCGAGGAAGGTGAAATCATCGGGATATGCGAGTGCTGGCAGATGGGCGCAGCCTCGATGGAGCGGCTGGAAGCGACTTCGCCGAGGATGGCGACGGCCTTGTCGCGGGCGATGAGCTTGCGCACGGCAGTGGAGGCTTCGCCGGATTTGGATTGGTCGTCCTCGGTAAGAAGCTCGATTTGTTGGCCGAGCACGCCGCCGGCGGCGTTGATCTCCTCCGTCGCCAGGAGCGTGCCTTTGTGCGAGGACTGGCCAAAGGCGGCTTCCTTGCCGGTGAGCGAGGCGTACTCGCCGATTTTGATGGTGTCGTCGGCGCGGGCAGTGAGCACAAGCAGGGCGGCGAGAGCAGGAGCGGAAAACTTTTTAAACAGAGGGGAAGTCATGGCGTGATGGCGGTTTTCGGTGCGGACGACGGGTGTGTTAATTCAATGACAGCAGAAGACATGCCCCGGCAACGCCGGGCGGGCAATCAATCTGTACAGCCCCGCTGACCGAGAAAGCTTCAAATTCCAAGGATCCAAACGCCAAAAATCAGCGGCGGCCCTCAGGCCGCAGTGCCCTTTGGGGTTTGTCTGTTTGGCCTTTGGGATTTTTTGGGGTGCGCTTCAGCTTTGCTTTCGCCGGCGCAGGGCGTTTCATCGGCAGGGTGAACACCTTTGACCGCCATCTGTTGCGCGAGTGGCTGAAAGCCCTCGGCCTCGTGCTGGCGGCATCGCTTGGGCTGCTGATGATGCAGGTGATGTATGACAGTTTTCGCGATCTGCGTGACATGGGGGCGAAGACGGCGGACATGGCGGTGTATTTCCTCGTGACGGTGCCGAGTTTTTTCGCGATCGTCCTGCCGCTGGCGTTGCTGGTATCGCTGCTGTTTGCCCTGGGGCAGCTGCACCGGCATTTCGAATTTACGCCGATGCGCGCGGCGGGCGTGGGATTGTTCCGGCTGACGCGCCCGATCTGGGCGGTTGGCGTGCTCTGCTGCCTTTTTTCGCTGTGGTTGAATTCGAGCATCATCCCGTGGTCAGTGGAGCAATCGCGCACGGTTTACGAGCAGCTGCAGTTTCGCCGGGAGAAAAAGTCTGCGACGGATGATCGCGTTGGCGCGGTGTATGACATGGCGTTCGACAACCAGGCCGCGCAACGAATGTGGTTTTTCAACCGTTACAGCCAGTTTACCCAGCATGGCTATGGAGTGAGCGTATCGGAACTCGACGGGCACCGAAGGGAGACAAGACGGTTGCTGGCGGGCGAAGCGTGGTTCGATGCGCCACGGAAGGCATGGGTGTTTCGCGATGGGCGCGAACTGGAGTTTAATGTGGAGACGGGTGTGCAGGTCGGCTCGGTGCCATTTGATGAAAAACTGGAGCCCCGCTACACCGAGGATCCAAAGTTGATGCTGCTGGTCGATCAGCGGCCGGTGGATTTGTCCTTCTTTGAACTGCGGCGGGTGATCGATTACTACAAGGCCGATGGAAATCCGAAGGGCATCGTTTATGCCGTGCGCTATTTCGGGTTGCTGGCGGACATGCTTGGGCCGCTCATTGTCATCGGCATTGCCGTGCCCTTTGCGATGTCGGGCGTGCGGGTGAATCCGGCGGTCGGCGTGTCGAAGGCGATCGGGTTGTTCCTGCTTTACTACGTGCTGAACAATTTTGCGACGTCACTGGCGACCCAACAACTCATGTCACCCGGGATGGCGGCGTGGCTGCCGAATCTCGGCATGGTGGCGCTGGCGGCGTGGCTGTTTGCCCGCATGCGGTGAGTTTCCGCATGACTGGGGTGGGGCCCGTTGCCCTTCAACGGGCCGGAAACCAGTGGTCGGCGACAAGCGCGAAGCCTTGTCGGCTGAGGGCAGCCGCCCCTGCCTGTCGGAATGCCCTAGGGTGCGCGCTCTGCACTTATTGCAGCCTTAGCCCGGGGGATTTGCGTCCGGAAGAAGCTGCCGCGGCGTTCCGGCAGAGGGGGATAGCCTCTCCGAGGATTGTGACCTCGTCTGCCCCGGGGGCACCCGACGAGGTCATCCCTTCGGGACTCGGCCTTCGGTCTCGCCATCTTCGCGCTGTCGCGCTTCGTCCCAC
>DATMNP010000144.1:0-10420 GCA_035568935.1 Opitutaceae bacterium
AATCGGAAGCAAGCCTTTCTCCGCGGTCGTTTTTATCCGAGTGCCTCGGCGAGCGCGGCGATGATTTCCTCAACCGGCTCGGTGCCGACGGAGAGGCGCAGCAGGTTGGGGTCGAGCCCGCTCGAGGCCAGCTCGGCGCGACCGGCCTCGCTGGTGACAAGGTCGTAGTGCGCGAGAAACATGAACGGACAGATGAGCGTCGTCGTCATGCCGAAGCTCGGGCCCTTGGGCAGGCGGAGGCGGTCGTAGAACTTTTCGAGCGGCCCGCGCAGGGTGAATGAAATCATCGCGCCGACGGCGCCGGGCGCGCGGGCCACCCGATCGAAGTTTGGGCGCGACTCCGCCCGCCGCGCCCAGAACACGTCGCGCACGGCGGGATGTGTTTCGAGGAAGCCGATCACATGGGGGACGTTGTCGTGCACGCGCGCGAGCAAGGCTTCGGTTTTTCCGATTTGCGCGGCGAGTCGCGCGAGGTCCCGCGGGTAAACCGGTTCGAGCAGCGAGGCCAGCCTGGTGCGCAGCCGGGCGGCGTGCGGCGAGGCGGGGTTGACCACGGCCAGGCCGGCGATGACGTCGCCTTCGCTTGCGGCATATTTGGTCAGGCTGGTCGTGATGACATCGGCGCAGGGGAGCAGGTTGACGTTGAACGCCGAGGCGACGGTTGGATCGAGGATGAGCGCGGCATCGTGGCGGCGGGCGAGCGCGACGAGCCAGGGCAGGTCGGGCGTTTGGATGAGCGGGTTGGTTGGCACCTCGGTGACGATGCCGGCGATGCGCGGGCCGTGCTCGGCGAAAAGACGTTCGAGGGCCGCGCGGTCGAACACATCGCGCGCGTAAATATAATCACCCGGCGCGGTGAATTTTTTCAGGATGGCGATGGTGTCGAGGTAGAGCCAGCCGAGCTGGATCCAAACCGTGCGGCCATGCCCGGCTTGCAATTCGGCCAGCGCGCGGAAGGCGGCGTAGATGGCGTTCATGCCGCTGCTGGCCAGGAAAAAGTCGGCGTCGCCCGCGCCGGGAAAAGCCGGGCGCAGGTGGCGTTTTACCTCGGCGGTCGCGTCGCCGGGAAAAAGGGTTTCCGGTGCAGCGGCCGGCAGCAGGACGAGCCGCACAAGGTGATCCTCGGCCTCGCGGGAGGAGAGAAAACCGCCGACGTTCTGGAGAAAAGTTTTTGCGCGCGTGGCGAGCTCGGCGTTTTTGGGATGCGAGACGCCGTGCAGGTTTCCATCGGTGAAAACTTGAGAGCTGGCGCCGAGGTGCCGGGCGAGTTCGCCGGCCATGCGCGCCGACGAGGTGAGCCAGAGCGTGCGGCCGCCCAGGTGGTGTTGTTCCGCGAGCTGTTGCGCAAGCTGGCGCGCAAAGGGGTGCACGACGAAACGCGGGTAACCCGAGGTCAGGTGGCGGGTGATGTCGGGATTTTTTTCCTCGTAACCGACCACGTCGCGCATGGTCGGCAGGCTGCACGAGACGGAGTGCACGCTGCCGGGAATGCGCTGGCCGAGGAGAAGTGGAGCGAAGGCGGACATGGAAAATTACGAATTAAGAATGGAGAATGACCAATGGCGAGCGGAAGAAATAACAGGCATAAGTGACAATCCCAACCTTGAACTTTGAACCGGGAACCTTGAATCGCGAAGCGTGAAAAACAGCTTCATTTCTGCGCGCAAGGCCGCTAGCCTCTGCCCCGCAGCGCATGTCGCGTTGCGCAGATCCAATCCCAAACTGTTCCTACCATGCTCCAGGTCATCCAATCACTCAGTTGTTTACATGTGTTTATTGTCGCAGCCGTGGGATTTTTCTTCGGCTGGCTGTGGTATTCGCCCGTGATGTTCAACAAAGCCTGGGTGGATGAGATGCAAAAATCCTCGCAAGCGCTGGCCAACCTCAAGGGAAGGATGCGTCAGGCGACAGCCGTGGCTTTCTTTTTCACCCTGCTTTCGACCTTCGGGTTGGCGGTGCTGTTTGCTGCGCATCCCACGGCAGGTGCAGTGAAGGGCGCGGAGTTTGGGGCTTTTGTCGGGGCGGTCGTGGTTGGCGCCCGGATGCTCAACAGCTCGGTTTGGGAAAACCGCTCGGCGCGGTTGCTGCGCATCAACATTGGCCACGAGATTTTGCTGTTCGCGCTGCAAGGCGCGCTCCTCGGCTGCTGGCGCTGAAGTGGCGGCTATTTGGCCGTGGCAGATGTGAATTTCAAATTCAGCTTGGTGATCGCCTCACTGACGGGCACGGCGAAACCGAGGCCTTGGTACTCAATCCCGGCGTATTTCATGCTGACTATGCCGAGCACGCGACCGTCCTTGCCGATCAGCGGGCCGCCGCTGTTGCCCGGATTGATGCTTGCATCGGTTTGGATGAATTTGTGTCCCTCAATTTCGCGTTTGCCGCTGACGATGCCCTTGGCGATCGACGAACTGAGTTCTTCGCCGGTAGGGTCGCCGATGGCATAGACATCGATCCCCACGCCGGAAGCATCGGGGGCCAATTCGAGCGGCTTGTGAGAAGTGCCGGGCAGTTTTATGAGCGCGACATCGGCGCCGTCGTTGACCCGCACGACGTCGGCATCGAGCACGAGTCCACTGTGCAAGTGGACCGAAACCGTCTTGACGCCAGAGACCACGTGGGCGGCGGTAAGCACGTAGCCATCCTCGGTGATGATGAAGCCGGCACCAGTAACGGAGCCGGATTTTATGGTGACGACGCCGTCAATGATGGCCGGAAAATCCGCCGGCAGTGCAAGGGTCTTTTCGTTGTGAATGGAAGTGAGCTCGATCGTCGAGTCGGAAGCAGAGCCTTTGGCCGATTGTTCCCGATCGTCGTTTCCTGGCTTCATAAAGGTCGAGAAATCTGAGTCAGCCAGTAATTTACGCAGACTTCTTCGAAACATGATGAGAATCGCGCTCGTATCGGTGTCATCAGCCTCGACGTTGATGTCGGTTGTGTGCGTGTAGATAACCTTGTGAGAGAGCGTGTCATAAACCTGCCAGTCAGCGGTCATGCCGCCACTGAATGTGGTCGAGATCTGGCCGCTCCAGAAGGCGGCGGAAGCGTAGATGTTGAGACGAAGGCCTGAAATTTGTGCGCCAAGTTGATAGCGTGCTTTGGCCGCCTCGTCGTCGCCAAAGATGAGGTTTTCTCCGCCGAGCAGGTTGTAGTGAGCCTTGCGCAGCTCCTCGCGAGCGATCAGCGCATATTGTTCTGAGCCGACGCTGGGCGACGGGGCCTTCAGCGCTTCTTTCTCAATTTTCAGCGGCCCAAAGTAAAGTTTACCGATCGTGGTGCCGGGCTCAATGTTGATGATAACCCGCTGGAAGGCCAGCGGCTTGGAGCCACCAGGGGCCATGTCGATGGGTTGGGACTCTGATGGTACTGCAGGTTCAGGTGCCGTTGCGGGCTGGCTGACCCCGACGGATGTCACAGGAGTTGTTGCCGGCGGGGAGGGCTCCTCAATGGTGTCGCAACCGGCAAGAAGCAGGCAGGCAAGAACTGGCAGCAGGATCCATTTGGAAAGACCGGAGGTAGTTGAAGACATACCGATGCAGTCATTAAGCAGCTGGCCGGCCAAGGCGAAGAAAAAACGTCGCCTCGTGCCACGTGGTGCGAGAGGTTGTGCCCCGCATGAAACTCATCTCATGGAACGTCAACGGCGTGCGGGCCGCGCTGAAAAAGGGCGCGGCGGACTATTTTGAGCAGGTCGGTGCCGACGTCATCTGCCTGCAGGAGACCAAGGCTCATCCCGGCGACGTGCAGCACGTGGTCTGGCCGCGCGGCTACGACGTGTTCTGGAACAGCGCCGACAAAAAGGGCTATAGCGGCACGGTGATCTTTACCCGGGTGAAGCCGCTGGGCGTGACGCTCGGCATAAGCGCGGCCGATCACGATCGCGAGGGGCGCGTGATCACGGCGGAGTTCGACGAATTTTTCCTCGTGAACGTCTACCAGCCCAACTCGCAGCGCGGCCTCACCCGGCTGGCCTACCGCACGCAGGAGTGGGATCCGGTGTTCTTGAAGTTCCTGAAAAAACTCGAGCGCAGGAAGCCCGTGATCTTTTGCGGCGACCTCAATGTCGCGCATACCGAGATCGACCTCGCCAACCCGAAATCGAACCGCCGCAACGCCGGCTTTACCGACGAGGAGCGCGGAAATTTTTCCCAGCTGCTCGACCGCGGCTTTGTGGACACGTTTCGCGAATTTGAAAAAGGCCCCGGCCACTACTCCTGGTGGAGCCAGATGGGCGACTGCCGCGCGCGGAACGTCGGGTGGCGCGTCGATTATTTCGTGGCGAGCGAGAAATTGCGCCCGGCGTTGAAGCGCGCCTGGATTTCGCCCGAAATCATGGGCAGCGACCACTGCCCGGTGGGACTGGAAATAAAAGTGTGAAACGAGCCATGCCAACGCGTGAACGAGATAAGCTCAAAGCCCTGCTGCTCCGCGAACCGCGGCGGACACTGGCGGTGGCGGAGAGCGTCACGTGCGGGCATTTGCAGGCGCGCATCGGCGCAATTTCAGGGGCGTCGGAATTTTTTCTCGGCGGCATCACGGCCTACACGCTCGATGAAAAAGTGAAGCATCTCGGGGTGAAGCGTGTGGCCGCGAAGGCGGTGAACAGCGTGTCGGCTGAGGTGGCGGAGCAGATGGCGCGCGGCGCATGCGTCCTGTTTGGCAGTGATTTTGCGCTGGCGACGACGGGTTATGCAGCGCCCTTCGACGGGCCGTTGGCTGACGGGAAGATCACCGCTCCGTTTGCGTGGTGGGCTCTGGCCCATGCGCAAGGAACCCGGTCGGGCCGGGGCAAAAATTTTATCGTGCGCAGCGGGCGGATCGACGGGCCGGGGCTGGCCCGGGTGGCGATGCAGGAGCTCGTGGCCGAACGCGCGCTGGCGGAGCTGGTGGACTACCTGCGCGGGCGGCGTTGAACGCCGAGTAGTTTGTCGTTAGTAATTAGTAGTTGGTGGATGAACCGCAGTGTTCGAGGACTTGGCTTTGGGACTAACTACGCGCACCTAACTGCCAAGTATTCCGCGATTGGGACCAACTACAAAATCCAAACTACAAATTACACGTCGTTCGAGCGCTTTGCGCTCAAACGACGTTTACGGCGCGAGCTGCTGCACGTAATTCATGATTGGCTGGGCCTCGGGCACGGGCTGGACCCAGTCGCTGTAGAGGATTTCCGGCATGCCGTAGTGCGTATTGTAGAAAAGCTGGTTGGCTTCGTCGTCGCGGGTGAGGTAGCCGCTTTTCACGGTGGCTCCGGCGTAGAGGCCGGTCGACTTGCTGTAGATGAGCACGGGCGTCTTCAGGATGTCGGAGGCGGTTTCCGCTTCCTTGGCGTGCGGGCCGGCGACGGCCTTGGCATCGACGCCGATGTTGAAACGCAACTGGAGAAGGTTGTGCGCGGTGGCGTCGTCGGTGAGCACGTAAATGAGATCGGTGGCCTTGCCGCCGGCCTGCAGGCCGATGCTCATTTCGCCTGCCTGCATGAAGCCCGGCACGCTCCAGTGCCCGTCGTGTTTTTTCACCAAGGCGACGGCGTAACCGCCCTGAAAGCCGAGGAGAAAGCTGGCCTTGATCTGGTGCACGATGACGAGGGCGTGCGCGCTGGCGAGCACGCTGGGCGGGATGGCGGTGTCGGAGTCGCTCTGGAAATCGCGCAGGATGGACTCGCAGTTGAGAAGGTGCGCGGCGAGTTCGTCGCGCGAATCACTGGCGCGGGCGAGCGGTGCGGCCACAAGGCCGGCGGCGAGCAGGCAAAGAAAGAGCTTTTTCATAATGCGTTGGTGACGTGGAGCGGGCGTTTGTTCCATGCGCGAGGGCACGAGATGGCGCGATGAAAGCAGGTGCGGGGCTGCTTGGAAAGTGCGGAATACACCCCTAGGGTGTGTTTTGGAAATAGAACGTGTGTCGCTATCGGCTGCAGAAGTGCAGAGCAAGACGGAGTCGAGGAGCCAATGCCCAGCGGGCCTTGGCCCTCGACGACAACGCCGCTCTGCACTTATTGCAGCCTTAGCCCGGAGGGTTTGCGTCCGGAAGAAGCTGCCGCGGCGTTCCGGCAGAGGGGGATAGCCTCTCCGAGGATACCCACCCTCTGCCGCGCCTTGCGGCCAGCTCCTCCGGACGCAAACGACATCACGTTTTATTTCCAAAACACACCCTTATCCACGCCCCGGTGGCGCAGATGAGGGCAGGCAAGAAACTTTCTCGTCTCGCCAGCGTCTTTTAACCTATAACCTCTCATTCTTCCATGAAATCCACCCTTAAACTTTCCCTGGCGGCTATGCTGCTGGGCTTGTCTGTGGCCAGCCTGCTTCGCGCGGACGACCAACCTGTTCCCCTTCAATCAGGCCCGTCGATTCAGGCGGCGCCGCCCCTGCCACCCGGCACCGGAGAAAAGCCGCCGCCGCACATGATGGATCCGCAGCGGATGCTGCAAATGCTGTCGAAGCGGCTCAGCCTGACCGACGACCAAAAGGCGAAAATTCTTCCCCTGCTCCAGGCGCAAGCCGATCAGCTCAACACCCTCCGCAACGATCCTTCGCTGTCGGATATCGAGAAGCACGAGAAAATGCGCACTATCGTACAAGCGTCACATAAGCAGATCGGTGACTTGCTCACACCCGAGCAGAAGGGGATATTTAAAGACATGCGCCGGCCCCACGGCTATCCACCGCCGCCCCCGCCGGCAAATAATCCACCCCCGGCCGATAACCCGCCGCCCCCGTCCTCCAATCCTTAAAACGGTTCTTGAATTTTAATTCCAACCCGCCGCGTGGACATTCGCCCGCGGCGGTTTTGTTTTCAACGGGCTGTCATTCCTCGCACGGCTGCCAATTTGAAGACACACCCTAAGGCTCAAATTCAGCCTTCCAAGGTGGAGGGTGTCGTCCCTGGGCTCCGTAGCTTCAGCGAAGGAGGCCCGCCGCGCTCCACCCGCGCCGCCGCGCGAATCGGTTCATTGGCGCGTTCTACGCAAGCTGCGTCGCGGCCTGCGTGGACGTGCCAATGAACGGTTGGCAGGTAGGGCCCGTTGACCCAACGGTCCGCGGTCCGCTCGGTGAGCGGACCCTACCGGCGCGGCCGCGCCAAAATCCGAATCAAACGATGTTCGATACGAGTTCATTGGCAGCCTAGCGAAGGATCCACTTGGAATCGGTTGACCGTATCGCCCTGGATTCTTCACCTCGTTCAGGATGACAAAGAAGTAGCGAAACAGTTTGATGGCCCGCCTTGAATGGCAGTTTGGTTTTGCGCTTTGCGCCGCGTCCGTGGATTCCTGTCTGCATCCATGATGAGTTACTGGCAGTTAATGGAGCTGATCCTGCCCGTGTTCGCGATCGTCGCCATTGGGGTGGCGCTGCGGCGTGCGCAATGGCTGACGGCGGCGGCGGATGAGAGCCTGCTGAAACTGGTGGTGAATTTTCTCTACCCGTGCCTCATTTTCGAATCGGTGGCGGGCAACACGGCGCTGCGCGATCCGCGCAACCTGCTGTGGGCGCCGCTGGCGGGTTTCTTCACGATCGCGCTGGGCATCGTCGCGTCGCTTTATGCGGGCCGCGCATTCGGCCTGGTGCGCGGCACGGGATTGCGGACTTTTGCGCTTTCCGTCGGCGTTTATAACTACGGCTACATCGCGATTCCACTCATGACGGGGCTGTTTGGTGCCGGCAGCCTGGGCGTGCTGCTGGTCCACAACGTGGGTTGTGAAGCCGCCCTTTGGACGGTGGGTGTCCTGGTTTTGGCCGGCGTGCCGCTGCGCGAAGGCTGGCGGCGGCTGGCGAGCCCGCCGGTGCTTTCGCTGCTGCTCGCACTCACGGTGAACCTGTCTTCGCTCGGCCCGCAGATCCCGGTCGTGGTGACCAGCGTGGTGCATTTGTGCGCGGTGAGCGCCATCCCGCTCGGTTTGCTGCTCATCGGGGCGACGATGGAAAATTTTATCATGGAAAAGCCCCAGGAGTTGTTCGAAACCCGCACGACGCTCGGCGCATGCCTGCTGCGGCAGGGGATCCTGCCTGTGGCGTTTCTGCTGCTGGCGAAATTCCTGCCCTGCACCCCGGAACTCAAGCACGTGATCGTGGTGCAGGCGGCGATGCCGGCGGGTATTTTTCCCATCGTGCTGGCGAAGCATTACGGCGGCCGTCCCCTGACGGCGGTGCAAGTCGTGGTGGGCACGACCGTGCTCGGCGTGCTGGTGATTCCGCTGTGGTTGCGATTGGGGCTGGCCTGGGTGGGCGGGTGATCCCTGTTGGTTTTATCGAACTATGGGACGGCGGGGCGGTCTAACCCCACAGAGCCCCCGTCCCCCATGAAAATTTATCGCTCGATCCTATTTGGCCTCTGCCTTGTCACTGGGCTCCAGGCCCAGGCGCCGGATTCTTCATCCGATTATACGCTAGGAGATCTCGATCACCTGCTTGCGCCGATCGCGCTTTATCCTGATGCGCTCATCGCGTTGATTTTGCCGGCTTCGACCGCACCTTCCGACGTGACGCTGGCGGCGCGCTATCTCGAGGCCGACGGAGACCCGGCGCAGATTGATGATCAACCGTGGGATGACAGCGTAAAGTCGCTCGCTCACTACCCGGAGGTGGTGAAGTGGATGGACGCCAATCTCGACTGGACCCAGGCCGTCGGCACCGCATTTCTCGAGCAACCGGCGGACGTGATGAAATCCATCCAGCGCTTGCGCGTCCGGGCGCAGGCGGCCGGTACGCTGGTCGATACGCCGCAGCAGGACGTTGTCCTTGAGGACGACAACATCTGCATCGTGCCGGCGCAGCCTGAAGTGATTTACGTGCCGGTTTACGATCCCGATGTGGTCTACGTGGAGGGCGGCCCGTTCCTGGTTTTTAGCACTGGGTACCGGGTGGGCCCGTGGCTTGGTTACGAATGCGACTGGGTGGGCTATGGCGTCTGGGTGGGCGCCTGGCATCCCGGATGGGATTGGCGGAGGCATCATTATAATGGCGACGCCGGACGGCGGTGGCGGGCGGACCCAAGGCGTGAGCTGCATCAGAACTTTGATCGGGCCCGCCCCACAAGTATCCCCAGCCCAAGGCCAATGGCGGGCGCGCCTTTCCAGCAGCATCGAGCCGGGGAAAAACTTGTTCCGACCGGCCCGGAGAGAAAATTCCAGCCGGACGTCAGGGGCAGGGACTTGCCCCAAAGACCTTTGCCCAATCAAAGCCGGCCAACTGTGCCTGCGCCCAAACTGCCTGCTGCACCGAGAGAATTGCCCGGCGGTGACAATCGGAACAGAGGCACGAACGATTTCAATAACCGCCGGCAGGAGAACCGCCAGCCGGAGAGAGTGCAAACCGGCCGGCCGGGCGTACCTTTGGGAAAGCAGCCCTCCGGGTCATCTGACGGCAGGGACAAGGATAGGGGAAGAGATAAGGACAAGGATGCGCCGCAGCATTGAGCGGCTTGCCTCAACTTATTTTTCTTCGCACGGGCGGGCCCTGCGGCAAGCTGCAGCATCTTGGCGCTGATGCTGCAATGCTTGCGGAGTGCCTACTCATACCATTCGCCTCTTGCATTTGGACTTTGGTAGGGCGCGACCGCCGGGCGCGCCGCGTCTGTAGCCGTGAGCGAGGTCGAACGGCTCGTCGGGGACGCCTCGCCCTACCACAGCTGCATGGCTCAAAAGTCTAATTGGAAGGGGACGTTGGTATCAGGCACGCGATAACCGAAGCGCGCGAAAATCTCCCGTGCCTCGGCGCTGTGCAAAAACAGCAAGTAACGCTTTGCGGCCATATTGGCCCTGCCATGCCGGGTGATCACCGCCCCGTGGTCGAGTGGCGCGTAGAGTTCTGGCGGGACTTCAATCCATGTGCCTTTCTTTTTTAATTTCGGCGAGAGCACGAGGGACATCGCAACAAAGCCCGCATCGGCATTACCGGTTTCTATGAACTGCGCTGTCTGGGTTATGTTCTCCCCGGTGACGATTTTCGGCTCCGCTGCCGTCCACGCCCCGAGTTTCACCAGTGCTTCTTTTGCGGCCCGGCCGTAGGGTGCCGTTTCCACATTCGCGATGGCCAGCTTCTGCACGGCGGGCGAGCGGACCGCATCGGCGACGGACGGCAGCTCGAGCCCCGGTTTGGTCGTCCAAAGCACCAATCGCCCCGTGGCGAACCGGGTCAGCGTTTCCTTCTCGCCGCAGCCGCTTTTGATGAGTGCTTCCGGGAACTGCATGTCCGCCGAGAGAAACAAATCGTACGGCGCGCCGTTGGTGATCTGCGCGACCAGGTTGCCGGATGAGCCCGTGACGACGGTCACCTCGGTTTCCGGCTCCAGTTTTTTGAACTGGGCGTTCAGCGGATCGAGCACATAGACGAAGTTGGCGGCGGCGGCGACGAAGAGCTTGTCCCCGGCGAAAACCGCCAGCGGCAGGAACAAAAACAGGATGGCGGTGAAAAATTTCATG
>DATMNP010000145.1:0-30169 GCA_035568935.1 Opitutaceae bacterium
CTGACGAACGTCGGCAAGACCGCGGATTTTTTCACCAGCCTGCACATCCCTTTTCCCGTCGCCAATGTCTACATCTCCGGCACGACCGAACTGGTTGGCGGCATCCTGCTGATGCTCGGCCTGTTTTCGCGCCTCATCTCGGTCCCGCTTCTTTTCAACTTCTGCGTGGCCTACCTTACCGCCAGCCAGGGCGCCGTAAAGGAATTGCTCCATTTCAAAAATCCCGATGATTTCATCAACGACTCGGCTTTTCCTTTCCTGGTGACGAGCCTTTTGATCCTTGCCTTTGGCCCGGGAAAAATCTCGCTCGATTACCTGCTCGAGAAACTCTGCGGCAAGAAATCCGGTGCATCTGCCAAGGACTCCAAGGCGTAGAAACAGGTAATGCCACGCCTCCTGCTTTTTGTCGGAATTTTCGCTTTTTTCCTCCCATCTGCCCGGGCGGACAAACCCGCGGTTGCCTGGCAGCCCTGGTCGGACGCGGTTTTTGCGCAAGCCGCCCGCGAGCACAAGTTCGTGCTGCTCGATCTCGAGGCTGTATGGTGCCACTGGTGCCACGTGATGGAGGTGGAAACTTACCACGATCCGAAGGTCGTCGCCCTGCTGAACCAGCGTTATATTACCGTGCGCGTGGATCAGGACTCGCGGCCTGACCTCGCGAGCCGCTATGAGGATTATGGCTGGCCCGCGACCATCGTTTTTGCCGCCGATGGCAGCGAAATCGTGAAACGCCGCGGCTTCATTCCGCCGGATGACATGAGCAGCATGCTGCAGGCGATCATTGACGATCCGACGCCCGGTCCCTCGGTGCGATCCGCGGTGAAACCGACCGTGGCGGGCGAGGCCCTGGTTCCCGCCGAAAAGCTTGCGGCCTGGCGCACGCGCCTGCTCGACGGCTACGACACCAAACTCGGCGGCTGGGGCTCGTCGCACAAGTTTCTCGACTGGGACAACGTCGAATATGCCATGCAGCAGGCCGGCGCGGGCGATGCACGACTTGCCGCCATCGCGCGCGAGATGCTCGTCCTGCAACGCAAGCTCATCGATCCCGCGTGGGGCGGCGTTTACCAATATTCGGCGGAAGGCGACTGGGATCATCCGCACTTCGAGAAGATCGTGCAGGTGCAGGCGGAGGACATCCGCATCTATGCGCTGGCCTATGCCCGCTGGGGCCAGCCCGCCGACCTGCAGTCGGCCCGCGACATTTACCGCTACCTTCGCACGTTTCTCACCAGCCCGGACAGCGCGGTTTACACCAGCCAGGATGCCGACCTCGTGGAGGGCCAGCACGCGGCTGATTATTTTGCGCTCGACGATGCCGGCAGGCGCGCGCGCGGAATTCCGCGCGTCGATGCACATATCTATGCGCGCGAAAATGGCTGGGTCATACGGGCACTGGCGGAAATGTACGCGGCGACGGGGGAAGAGGGCTTTTTGCGCGAAGCCGAAACCGCCGCGCAATGGGTTCTCGCCCATCGAGCGCTGGCTGGTGGAGGGTTTTGTCACGACGAGCACGACCCGGCCGGGCCTTATCTCGGCGACACGCTGGCCATGGGCCGGGCGTTTTTGCAGCTCTACGCCGTGACCGGGGACCGGGCGTGGCTGGCGCAGGCGCGGGAGGCGGCGGATTTCATCACCGGACATTTTCGCGCCGCGCCGGCGGGTTGGGCCACGGCCGACCTGACCAACGGTGCGCGGCCGGTGCCCCAGCCGGAGTTTGATGAAAATGTGGCGCTTGCGCGTTTTGCCAATCTGCTGGCCCGCTTCACCGGTGACCCCGCGTATCGGGCGATGGCTTCGGACGCCCTGCGCTGGCTCGTGGCGCCGGAAGTGGTGCGCGCGCGCGGTTTCTCGATCGGCGGCCTGTTGCTGGCGGAGCATGAATTTTCCACCGATCCGTTGCATATCGCCGTGATCGGTCACAAGGACGATCCTTCCGCCCGGCAGCTTTTTTCAGCCGCGCTGCGTGCACCCGACTCCTACAAACTGATTGAATGGTGGGATCGCCGCGAAGGCCCGGCCCCGCGGGGCGAAGACATTTATCCCGAGCTTCCACGCGCGACCGCTTTCATCTGCACGAACGGCGCCTGTTCGTCGCCCGTGGCCGATGGCCCGGCGCTGTCGGCCCGGCTGAAAAAGATTTTGAGTGGAGGATTGTGAGGATAGGATATTTCACGCGGTAGCGCGGGTAGGGCTCGCTCCCCGAGCGGGCCGCGGCGCGTTGAGGGCAACGCGCCCTACCTATTTATCCAACTCAGCGCCAGGTGCCCCCGACAAAGAAGTAACCGCCGCCGCGGACTTCCCAGCGCGGCCCAATCCACTCGGCGTGCGCCCGCGGCCGACGCATCCAGTGGCCGGGCATCCATACATAAGCGCGGCCATCGTGCCGCCAGTAACCTGCGCACCAAACATAACGCGAACCGGGGCTTAACGTGATGATTTCCTCGCGGGGCGGGGGCGGCGCTTCGCGCACGATGACAACCTCGCCTACGGGTGGTGCGGGTTCCACGTAAACCCGGCGGGGTGGCGGCGGCTCAACAACGCAACCGGCGAGCAGGCTCAGGCCCAGGGCAAAGCCAACGGGCTGGAAAAGACTTCTTTTTGTTTTGGGAAAACAGGAGTTTGGGTTCATGGCCCTTTAGACGCTTTGAAGGCGCCGCAGGTTGCACGGAGAGGCTGTTTAGAGGCTGTTTTTGGGGTTGAACAGGCTGTCGTAGGCGCAGGCGAGCACGCACAGGCTGATGGGCAGGGTCAGGATCAGGCCGATAAAAAGCGCGGTGATGCCGATCAGTGAGAGCAGCGCGGCTGCGACCATGAGGATGAGCATCCGCCACCAGTTGCGCGTGATCACGCGGCGGCTCACCTCCATCGCGGGCACAAAGGCCAGTTTTTTTTCAAGGATCAGCGGATAAGTGAAGGTCCACGCAATCCCGAAATAGAGGATCGGTACGATGCAGAAAAGAAACCCTGCGGAGAGGAGCATCGCAAAGGTCATGATGAAAAATGCGATGGCTATGCCCGCCAACATGAGCGCGCCGGGTGCTTCGCTGAAGCCGGCGAAGAGGTCGGTTACGGCCGCGGGCTCACCGTGCAGCAGCTTCAGTGTATAGCGATACATGCCGGCCGTGAACACGCCGCCGAAAATCATCGTGGCAAGGGGCAGCGGGCCGACCTGGACGAACGCCATGGCCGCGCTGACGGGAATCACCACCAGGTATGCCAGCATGAGCCGGCCGAAATGGTTCAACCACAAATCCCATCCCCGGCTGAGGCATGCGCCGATGGCGAGCTTTGGTGCACGGGCGAGCAAATCGGCGACGAGGGCCCTGGGGTCGGTGGGTAGGGAGGGGGTTGCGGCCTCGCTTGCCGACGGAGACGAAGGCAGCGGTACCGCGGCGGCGGGAGAAAATTCGGAAAAATCACCGAGCGTTTTCCAGGCATCATCATCATCATCAAGCTTCCTCGCCTTGGTTTGGAGGTTGGCGCGGCCATTGGCGATCCATCCATTCACCTCCGAGGCAGGCACGGGGCCATATTCTTTGCCGTCACCACCAATAATCGTAAACATGGGTCGATCAAAGCCGCAGGGCGTGACAGCGTCAACTGCCCGCCGGAGGGCGAATGACCGCGATCCAGGAGCATTCGGGCTTCGTCATTTCCCTTTTCCTTCGAAAAGGTCCAGCGGCAGTTCGCGCCATTCTCCCGGTGCGAGGCCGCCGAGGTCGAGCGGACCGAAGTGAGTGCGGTGCAGGGCCGTGACTTCGCAGCCCTGGCTCGCAAACATGCGGCGCACCTGGTGATAGCGGCCCTCGGTGAGGGTGAGTTCGGCGGTGCGCGCGCCGGGCCAGCGCAGCGCGGCGGGTGCGCAGGGTTTATCCTCGCCGGCCAGCACGAGTGTGCCGCTGGCAAAAAGCGCGGCCAATTCCACTGCGCGTGGCGGCGGCACGTCGCCGTTGAGCGTGGCGGCGTAAACTTTGGGCACTTTGTGTTTCGGCGAGGTGAGCCGGTGCACGAGCGCGCTTTGGTCGGTGAGGAGCAACAGGCCGCTGGTTTCCTTGTCGAGCCGGCCGATGCTGGTCACGGGCGGATGGCGCACCCGCCAGCGCGGTGGCAGCAGGCCATAAACACCCGGGCCTTCGTTCGGGTCATGCGAGCAAACGAGACCGACCGGCTTGTTGAGCATCAGCAGCAAACCGCCGGGATGATCGAGCGCCGCGCCATCCACGAGCACGTCGGCGGGAGAGACTTTTTTGCCGGCATCCCCGGCGCGGGTGCCGCGCACGGTCACACGGTCATCGTCGATGAGCGCATGGACTTCGCGGCGCGAGCCGTAGCCAAGGCTGGCGAGGAGTTGGTCAAGACGAGGCATTGGAGAAATGACGAATGAAGAATGGCGAACACCAAGGCTCAGGTAACAAGTATCAAGTGCCAAGAAACAACGCAGAAACACGGGGCCGTCCACGGCTCACAGCCACCCGCCAACGGCCAATTACTAAATACCAACTACGAGACAGAATAGTCTCGGCAAGGGCGCAGGCTTGTGGGATGGATTGACGGCTACGCGCAAAATTTATGGCCCTCTTTGAATACAAAGTCATCACCAGCGGCAAAGGTGGCTTCGCCTCGCCCGTGCTGCTGGAAAAGTTTCTCAACGATCTCGGCAAGGAAGACTGGGAAATCATCGAATTTCGCACCCAGCCTGACAATCCGCTGGCTTTCTCCGGCCTCGCCCGTCGTCCGACGCAGCGCGACTGGACCCTCGAGGACGCCGCCGCGGCCGCCGCGCGCACCGAGGTGGAGAAACTGCGCGCCGAGTTCGAGGCGAAGTTCAAGGCCGGGGTCTCCAGTGGGAGTCCCGGCGCGGAAAAAGGCGAGGAGGCCGCGGCGGCCGACGACAATATTCATAATGACGACTCGTTTCGCCGGCCGCGCGACACCGAGCGCGACCTTGACCCGACGGCGGCGGACGACGAGGCCGGCGGCGGGGCCTTTGAATTGCCCGAGGAAGAAGAACTGCCGACATTTTTCGACGCCATCCGCCCGCACATGCGGCGCAACCAGCGCGGTCCCGGCCTGAGCGTGAGCCTCGAGTTCCTGGTGAAAAAATTCGACATGCTCGAAGGCGACCTGGTGGGCGCGTTGAAGGAATGCGGCCTGGCGATTCCCTCGGGTGAAAATGAGCCGCCGGCCTATGTCGAATACGACGGCGACCTTTACTGGGTGAATATCAACCGGCAGAAACAGCTTTTCATCAACACGCGTGAAAAGCCGCGACCGATGTTTCGTACGGTGCAGGCGCAGCGCATCGTCGCCGACGCCGTCGAGGAACCGGTGACCGAGCAAAAATCCGAGCCGCCAGCCAGAACCGAGGCCCCGGCCGCGCCAGTGTCAGCCGGGCCGGAATTGCTCGATAAATTGCGCCCGTTGATGCGCCGCAGCCGCGGCGGCTGGTCCGGCAGCGCCAGTTTTCTTTCCCGCGCGCTCAAGCACAGCGAGGCGGATCTCAATGCCGCGTTCGCGGCGCTCGGCCTGCGCCTGCCCGAGAGCGGCAGTGGCGAACGGGCGGCCCAGGTTGAACTTGGCGATTTCGTTTATTGGCTCAACCGGGACGGCCGCGGCAACTTGTGGATCAACGCCTGCGAAAAAAAGGAAAACGAGCCTGCGGCCACCGCGACCGAAGCCCCGGCCGCACCGGGGCCCGTCGACGTGGCTCAGGGCAGGCCGCCGACTGCTGAAGCTGTTTCGCCCCACGCCCTGGCCGCCGTGCGCCTGCTGTTGAAAGAAACGAAGACAGGCGCGGTTGCCGGAAAAGTCGACCGGCTCGCGGAAGAACTGGGCAAGCCTCCGGCCGAATTTTTGGCGGCCCTGACCGGCGCAGGATTGAAGGTGCCGGAGAAAGCGCGCGAGAAACCCGCTTTTGTCGAACACGCCGGCGAAATTTTCTGGCTCAACAAGAATGCCAAGGATGAATTGTGGCTCAATGCCAAGGCGTCGAAGTTCGCCGACAAAAAAGAAGCCGCCGGGGGCGAGGCCGGGAAAAAATCCAAACGACCGAGGCCGAAGCAAAAAGAAAGCGTGTAAGCCGCAAAACTTCCGCACAAAACGGTTGGCTAAAACCGGGCTCAAATCCATGATTCGGGCATGCTTGCCGTCTCCGGCCTGGAAAAATCTTTTGTCGCCCCCGATGGCGTCCGCGCGACGGTGGTGAGGGTGAAGGAATTTTCGCTCGCGGCGGGCGGCCAGCTCGCACTGCGCGGCGAGAGCGGCACGGGCAAGACGACCTTCCTGCACCTCATCGCGGGCATCCTGGCGGCCGATGCGGGCAGGATCGAACTCGATGGCGTCGCCATGACGGCGCTGTCGGAACCGCAGCGCGACCGGCTGCGCGCGGGAAAAATCGGCTACATTTTCCAGGCGTTCAATTTGCTGCAGGGCCATACCGCGCTCGAAAACGTCGTGCTCGGGATGAGCTTTGGGCCGCACGGGGCGGATCGGCCGCATGCCCGCGAACTGCTGGAGCGCGTGGGGCTGGGCCACCGGCTGGATCATTTTCCCTCGCAGCTCTCGACCGGCCAGCAGCAGCGCGTGGCTGTGGCACGCGCGCTGGCCAACCGGCCGAAGCTGGTCCTGGCGGATGAACCCACCGGCAGCCTCGATCGCCCGCGCGCGAAAGAATCGCTCGCGCTCATCCGCGGGGTCTGCCGGGAAAACGGCGCGGCGCTCCTGCTCGTGAGCCACGATGAACAGGCCCTCGACCAGTTCGAACGCGTGCAAAACTTTTCAGATATCAACCAAGCCCTTTTGTGAAATCCCAAACGCCAAATCCCAAAAATCCAAAAAAGTCCTGCGCGCCAACGGCGTGCCGCTGTTTTTTGAGATTTGGACTTTGGGCGTCTGGGATTTTTTCAGCGCCATGACGCTCCCGCTCATCATTTACCGTTCATTGCGGCAGCACGCGCTTTCCACGCTGGTCACGGCTGGCAGCATCGCGCTGGCGTGCGGGCTGCTCATGACGGTTTGGATGGTGAAGGAGCAGGCACAGTCGGCCTTCACGAACACGACCACCGGCTTCGACGCGGTGCTGGGTGCGCGCGGCTCGAAGCTCCAGCTCGTGCTCAACGCCATTTTCCACCTCGAGGCGTCGCCGGGCAACCTGGCGGAGTCGGACTACGAGTACATCAAGCACCATCCGCTCGTGAAGACGGCCATCCCCATCGCGGTCGGCGACAACCTTCGCGGCTACCGCCTCGTGGGCACGCTGGCGGAGCTTTTCACCGGCGTGGAAATTGCGCCGGGGAAAAAATTCACGCTCGAGCCCGGCGGGCGGCTTTTTTCCGCCGACGCCAAGGAGGCGGTGGCGGGCAGTTTTGCCGCGCAGCGGCTCGGCCTGAAAGTGGGCGACACGTTTCATCCCTTCCACGGGCTGAATTTCAATCCGAGCGAGCAGCACACGGATATCTACACCGTCGTCGGCCTGCTCCAGCCGACGAACACGCCGGCCGACCGCGTGGTCTGGATTCCGCTGCACGGCCTGCAGACGATGAACGGGCACGATCCGAAGTATGCGACCGAGGTGAGCGCGGTGCTGGTCCAGCTGCGCACGCCGATGGCCGGCTTCATGCTCGACCTCATGTACAACAAGCAGGGCAACCGCCTGACCTTCGCCTGGCCGGTGGCATCGATCGTGGCGGATTTGTTTTCGAAGATCGACTGGTTCGACCGGGTGCTGGCGTTGGTGGCGTACCTTGTCGCGCTGGTGGCGGCGGCGGGCGTGCTGGCCAGCATCTACAACTCGATGAGCGCACGCCGGCGCGACATTGCGATCCTACGCGCGCTGGGCGCGCGGCGGCGGACGATTTTTGGCGCGGTGGTGAGCGAGGCGGCGTGCATCGGCGCGCTGGGCGCGGCGGCGGGTTTCGCGGTTTACTTCGCAATGTTCACGGTTGTGGCCGGCATCATCCGCGCGCAAACGGGCGTGGTGCTCGATGGGCGGGCCGGCGGCCAGGTGTTGTGGCTTGGCCCGGCGGCAATGGTGGCGCTGTGCGCGCTGGGCGGCGTGGTGCCGGCGATGAAGGCGTACCGCACGCCGGTGGCCGAGACGCTCGCGCCGGTTTCATGATGGGCAGAGAAGAATTTTTGACCACGGATATGTTTATTTCAACCGCGGATGAACGCAGATGAACGCCGATACGAAAGTTGGGTTAGAGCCCGTCCCACCGAGGCGGCGCACTCCCAGCCAAAGGATCTGGATTTTATTTTGTAACGTATTATATTACAAACGAGATTCTTCCCATGCTTGGGATGCCACCCCCATCCGCGTTCATCTGCGTTTAAACATGACATGAAATTTTATCTAAACATGCTATTGGTCGCGGTGCTCGTGCTGGGTGGCTGCGCCAAAAAGGAAGTGGTGGCGGAGCACGAGGATCAGCCGCCACATGGCGGCACGCCGGTGGCACTTGGTGACACGAATTACATCGAACTGGTGCTCGATGCGGCCAACGGCACGCTCTCGGCCTACATGCTCGACGACGATATGGAGGAGTTTGTGCGGTCGGACATGCCGTCGTTCGAAATCATGGCAAAAATCGGCGGCGCGGAGGAAACGCTCGTCTTCAAGCCGGTGGCCAATCCCGCCACCGGCGAGAAAGCAGGCGACACTTCACTCTTCACCGCCCAGGCCGGCTGGCTGAAAACGACGAAGACCTTCGATGCCGTGATCAGAAGCGTGACCATCGGTGGCACGACGTTCCGCAACGTCGACTTCAATTTTCCCGAGGGCAACGAGACGGACTGAAATTTGACGCTATCTCAAATCTCAGATCGCAGTACTTGAGAACGGTGGAGCGCGTCGTCCCGACGCGTTCCACCTTCCAGATTGTCTGATGTCGGCTTTGACTCAATCCAGCGTTCGATGTTGGATGTTCGGCGACGAAGTCGCCGAACCATTCCCGGATTTGACGCTGGAAAAACAAGGTGACATGCTACGGCAAGTTTTCGCCATGAAATTTGTCCGTCTTTATCCATTGGTCGCCGCATTTTTTATTGCGTGGTGCAGTGCGGGCCGGGTTTTCGGTGCGACGGATGCGACCGCAGGCGCAACTCCAGTTGTCGGCGCACCGGCGAGGGTGGAGGGTTATTTGAAGGTGGGATTCGACCGGCTGGGTTCGTTTCCCTTCGCTGGCGATTGCGCAACCTTGTCCGCGGCCGCCACCGAGGCGCAGATTCCGGCCGCCATCAAAAAGCTCAACGGCAGTAAGGTCATCGTCACGGGATTCATGCTTCCGGTGAAGATGGGCAACAACAACGAGCTCACAACGGAATTTTTGCTTTTGAAAAGTCAGTTGCTTTGTTGCTACGGCATCGCGCCGCAGGCCAACGAGTGGGTTCTCGTGGAAATGCCGAAAGGAGTGAAACCGGTGATGGATGTGCCGATCTCTTTCCGCGGCACGCTGCGGGTGGGCGCGATGTTCGAGAACGGTTATCTCACCGGGATCTACTCGCTCGATGGCGAGTAGGGAAAGGCTGATTTCGGTAGGGCCCGTTGCCCTCAACGGGCCAAAACCGGCGGGCGGCTGGGGCAGCCGCCCCTACCTCAATTAAACAAACCGAACACAATTTCACCGCGAGATATCGCGCTGGGAGAGGACCTTGATGCCGCGCTTGGTGAGCGACTGTGCCGCGATGTCGGCATCCTCAATGTTGAGCAAGAGCGCGGATTTGCCCTCGGGGCGTTTGATGAAGCTGTAAACGTAGTGGATGTTGATCTCGGCTTCGAGTAGGGCGGAAAGCACGGCTTTCAGGTCGGCTTCGCTGTCGATTTCGACGGCGGTCACGTCGCACTCGGTGTAGGGGAAGTCATTGTTGACCATGAGCTCGCGGGCCTTGTCGGGGTCGTCCACCACGAGGCGCACGATGGCGCTCTCGGTCGTGTCGATCGTGGTGATGGCCATGATGTGGACATTGTGCGTTTTGAGCAGCGTGGTGAGATCGAAGAGGCGCCCGACGCGATTCTCGGTGTAAACAGAAAACTGTTTTACCGGATCGCCGTCGCGGGAGGTGGTGGTTTGAGCGGCCATGGGAGAATAGGTAAACTGGTGTATGGACGGGGTGTGGTCAACGCCGCCGTACGCGGCCTGCAGCCGCGCATTTGAGATCTGAGATCTCAGATTTGAGATGGCGAAAGCCGGGTGCAGCCGTCAATCTGGCCGTATGCCCGCCGATCCGCATGCAGATGCACAACGTCGTGCTGCGGCTGGTGCGCGGCTGGTGTTGCGCGGAATCGCCGTCAATGCCGTGCTGGCAGCGGTAAAAATCGCCGGTGGCGTGCTGGGCCATGCCTACGCGCTGGTCGCGGATGGCATGGAATCGGCGCTGGACATTATTTCCTCGGCCACCGTGTGGGCGGGCTTGAGTTTTTCGGTGCGCCCGCCCGACGCCAACCATCCCTATGGCCATGGCAAGGCCGAGCCGCTGGCGGCACTGGCGGTGGCGCTGGGCACTTTTGTGGCGGCAATATGGATCGGCTGGTATGCCGTTAATGCCATCATCACGCCGCATCGCGGGCCGCACTGGTTCACGCTGCCGCTGCTGGCGGGTGTGGTCGCGGTGAAAATTTGGCTTTCCCGGCGCCTGGCGCGGGTGGGGGCGTCGGCCGGCAGCACGGCGATGGGAGCCGAGGCCTGGCATCAGGGAGCGGATGCCGTGACGAGTGCGGCGGCGTTTATCGGCATTGCGATCGCGGTGATCGGCGGGAAGGGCTACGAGGCGGCGGACGGGTGGGCGGCGTTGCTGGCGGCGGTGGTCATTGTGTTCACCGGCGTGCGGGTTTTCCAGCGCGCGTTCGACGAGGCGATGGACGTGGCGGTGCCGGCGGAGTTGCTGGGCGAGATTCGCGCCGTGGCGCTCCAGGTTGCGGGTGTGCACGGGCTCGACAAATGTCGCGTGCGCCGCAGCGGGCTGAGCCTGTTGGTGGATATCCAGATCAAGGTGGATGCCGGGCTTACCGTGCGGCGTGGCCACGAGATCGCCCACGATGTGAAGAACGCGATGCTGAACGCGCCATTTGCCATCAGTGACGTGTCCGTGCACGTCGAGCCGGCGGAAAACTAAGCGGACGGTTTTTTCCGAACTGAAACTGGCCGGCCAAAAACGCGTAGTGTAACCCAATAGGTTACACTTTATCCGGGCAAAATGGAGTGCCGTGGTGCAACCGTCAGCGCTCGAGGTGGCGCCCCACTTTCCAGCCGTAATAAACCCCGACCAGGCTGCCGATGCCGCTGATAAAAAAGGCCCACATGATGCCCCAGCTGGAGGGCACAACATAGCCGACAAAGCCGCCGACCGTCATGCCAACAAAAATGCAGAGCTTGGTCATCGCGGAAATTTGAAACAAAAAATGCGCCGGATGGCGAGCATGGCTGATTCATGCATTTGAACCACGGATGCCAACGGACAGGCATTTATTATTTGGTTCTAATTTTTTAACCGCGGATGGCGCGGATAAGCACGGATGTGGGGCAGCATATCCGCGCTAATCCGCGGGAAAGAAAATTCATCAATGCACCGCCGCGATTCAATCGTTAGGACTCGACCAAACGGTAGCCCACGCCGGATTCAGTCTGGAGGAATTTCGGCGCGCGGGGATCGGGTTCGAGTTTTTGCCGGAGGTGCGTCATGTAAACCCGCAGGTAGTGGGTGCTGTCCTCGGCGTTGGCGCCCCACAGCTCGCGCAGGATCTGCTGGTGGGTCACGACGCGGCCGCGGTGCTGGGCGAGATAGCGCAGGAGGTCGTATTCCTTGGCGGTCAGCTTCACTTCCGCGCCGGCCCGGCGGACGATGCGGGCGGCGAAATCGATTTCCACGTCGCTGAAGCGCACGACCGTTTCCTCGCTGGACGGTTGGGTGCGGCGGAGCACGGCGCGCAGCCGGGCGAGCAGTTCCCGCCGGCTGAAGGGCTTGGTCAGGTAGTCGTCGGCGCCGGCGTCGAGCGCGGCGATCTTGTCTTCCTCGCCGTCGCGCACGGTGAGCACGAGCACCGGCACCTGCGACCACTCGCGCAGCCGCCGCAAAACCTCCCTGCCGTCCAGGTCGGGCAGCCCGAGGTCGAGCACGATTCCTTCGGGGTGCACCCCGGCGGCTTCGCTTAAGCCGAGTTGCCCGGAGGCCGCCTCGTGCACCTCGTAGTTTTCCGCTTCCAGCGCCACCCGGAGGAGCCGGCGGATCTGCACTTCATCGTCCACGATGAGCAGGCGTGATGGATGGCTTGTGGTCATGCTTGCGCCGCAGCCTTGGGCGGCGGGTGGGGGAGGTAAACTGCAATCATCGCGCCGCCGCCGGGATTTTCGCCGGCGACGACTTCGCCGCCCTGGGCCACGACGAAACCGCGCACAATTGACAGGCCCAAACCGAGCCCGGACGTGCTGGTGGTGTCATCCTGGATGAATTTCTTGAACAATCGTCCGCGCATGGCCGGGGAAAATCCCGGGCCGTGGTCGGCCACGGTGAAAAACATCCGCTGGCCTCCGGGCTCAATGCCCGCGGTGAGAACTACGGGCGTCGCTGGCGGCGTGTGGTTCGCGGCATTCAGCAACAGGTTGGTGAGCACTTGTTCGGTGAGGGCGAAGTCCGCCCGCACCGGAGGGATGTTTTCGGGCACCGCGATGGTCAGGGAGTGCCCGGTCAGCGCGTCGCGGGTGTTTTCGACGGCGGCGTTTACGATGTCGCCCACATCGCACCAATCGGGCCGCGGCTTGAGCGTGCCGCTTTCCAGGCGGCTTTGGTTGAGCAGGTTTCCCACCAGGCGGTTGAGCCGGTGCACGGCGGTGCGAATTTCGTTTACCAGTTGTCCACTCAGGCTTGGATCCGCCCCGGCCAGGCTGTCGGCGGACGCGTTGATCACGGCCAGGGGAGTCCGCAACTCGTGCGAGACGCTGTCGAACAGCGCGCGATGCAGCTTTTCCGATTCGGCAAGGAGCTTTTCGCGTTCGCTGGCGGCGCGCAAATGCTCACGCTCGACGCTCAAGGCGAGCTGCCGGGCGAATGCTTCAAGCAAATTTTGTTGGGTGATGGTGAGCGGTCGGTCGGTCGCCACTTTTACTCCCAGCACGCCAATGGTCGCATTCTCGCGTACCAGCGGCAGGTAATAACTCGTGCTGTCTGAGAGGTTGCTGGTAAACCGGCCGGCCGTGTGCTGGTTGCGAAACACCCACTCGGCGGTTGTGAGTTCTTTTTCATTCAGCGAATACGAACTGGCGAAATGAGGGACCAAGGCCCTGCGGGCGTCGTCCGCCAGGACGAGCGAGGTTTGCGCGCCGAAAAGTTCGTCGGTCTGCCGCAGGGCGGCGAAAACGGCGTCATCAAGTGTTTTAGCCTCAGCCAGTGCGCGGGTGAGATGAAGGAGCGCGGTGGCATGTTGTTCGCGCCGCCGCTCATCCTGGGCTTGGGCGCGGATTTGTGCGGTCAATTGGCCGGCGACCAGCGAAACGACGAAATAAGTGCCGAAAAGGAGGCCGTCCTGGAGCGAATTGATCGCAAAGGAAAAGTGAGGCGGAATGAAAATGTATTCCCACGCGAACGCGCTCAGAATTCCCGCCATGAGCACGGGCCCGCGGCCCACGTGCAGGCAAAGCAGGATGATGGCGAGCAAATGGATTAATCCGACGGAAACATAGTAGCTTTCCGGCAGCAGCAAACCCGCGGCGGTGACGACAACAATGATGACCGTCGAGAACACATATTCCTTCCAGCTGCTGGGCGCGGCGGGTGGCGCATCTAAAGCGGGGCGGGTGGTGGACATGCGACAACGGGGCGGCTGGTAGGGCTCGCTCCCTGAGCGGGCCGCGGCGCGTTGAGGGCAACGCGCCCTACCTGTAACGCGGGCGTCAGTGGTGGGAACGAAAATACAAGAGCATCGCAAGAAACATCAGGACAATGATCGCCATGCAGACGCCGATCATGATGAGCAGGTTGTGGCTGCTCTTCCATGGTTGCGGCGCGCGCAGGGATTGATGGCGTTGGGTGAGCGTGACGAGCTTGTAGTCGGTGAGTTCGCGTTTCATGTCGGCCGCGGATGGGTAGCGCTGCCGGGGGTCGCGCTCCAGCGCGTGCAGGATGATTTCTTCGAGCTCGGGCGAGAGATTGGGGTTGAGTTTGCGCGGTGCGACCGGATCGCCGGTGACGCGCGCATTCATGATCACGTAAGGGCTCTCGCCTTCGAAGGGGGTCGAGCCGGTGGCCATTTCGTAAAGCATCGCGCCAAGGCTGTAGATATCGCTGCGGGCGTCGCCGCGTTTGCCTTTCACCTGCTCGGGCGACATGTAGTCGGGCGTGCCCATCGCCGGCGAGAAACCGACGAAGGTCAGACGGCGGGTCTTTTCGACGCGGGCGATGCCGAAATCGAAAAGCCGGATGGAGCCGTCGCGGCAGATCATGATATTATGCGGCTTGAGGTCGCGGTGCACAATGCCGTTGGCATGGAGGTATTCGAGCGCTTCGCAGATGCGGCTGGCATAATTCACGGCTTCGGGCTCCGGCAGGGGCTTTCGCTTGGTCAGCACCTCGGCGAGCGTGATGCCGTCGAGGAACTCCATCACGAGATAAGGGCGGCTTTTCTCGCCATCCACCTTGATGACCTTGAGCACGGAGGGATGGTTGAGCCGCGAGCCGATTTCTTCCTCGCGCTGGAAACGCTCGTAGCCGGCGATATCGCTTTCCAGCGCCATGAGCGGCACCTTGAGGGCGACGGTTCCGCCGGTCTTGCGATCGTCGGCCTTGAAGATCGAGGCCATGTTGCTGCGGGCGATGAGGTCGGTCAGCTCGAAGCGCTGGTCGAGCAGCATGCCAGGGGAGAGTTCGCTGTTGCTGGCATGGGTTGGGTTGCTTTTGGCGGCGGAGCCTTGGGGCGCGTTCGTCCTGGCGGAGGAGCGCTGGGGCGAGTTGGTCGCGACCCTTTCCCAGTCGCGCACCTCGAGGATTTGCAGTGAGATGTTGTCGTCGCCGCCGCGTTTGATCGTGAGGGCCTCGAGCTCGCGGCAGGCATCGTACGGATGGTGGCGGGAGATGATCTCGCAAATTTCCTCGTCGAGGACAAAGGCGTGCAGCCCGTCGGTGCAATGCAGGATGAAATCCCCGTGCCGCAGCTCCTGTGTGATGAAATCGGGCTGGCAATAGGGCTCCGAGCCGACAGAGCGCGTCAACTGGCTGCGCTGGGGGCTGGCCATGGCCTGGCGTTCGTGCACGAGGCGGAGCTTGACGGGCAGGGTGGTGGCCGCGTGGTCGGTGGTGAGGCGGCGGATTTTCTTCTGGCGGATGAGATAGGCCCGGGAATCGCCCACGTGGGCGATGAAGACTGTGCGGCTGCGAAAAATCGAGGCAACCAGCGTCGTGGCCATCTGCCGGTGTTTTTCCAGCCCGGCGTTGTGCACACTTGTGCATGCGGTATTGAACATGCGCCGCAATACCTCGTAGGGTGCGAGCTCGGTCGCAGCATTTTGAAACACCTGCATTGCCTCCTCGACGGCCATGCGGCTCGCCACTTCGCCATGCTCGAAACCGCCGACGCCGTCAGCGAGCAAGGCCACGCTGCCCTGCTTTTCCCGCGCGAGCGGATCCTGCGGCTCCCAGAAATCGATCCAGTCTTCGTTGATCGGTCGGACGGGGCCGGTAGTTGAGAGCTTGGCGTAACGCAGTCGCATGGGGCGGAAGTGCCGATAAAAAGGCTCCGCCGCGCGAAGCGCAAGCGGAGCCTGAAGTTTTGAGCGCTAAGTTGAGCTTAGGTCGTCACGGGTTTTGACGTGAGGATCATGGGCTTGCCCTTGGCCTTGCTCTTGCGCCAGAAGTAAAACCAGCCGTAGAGGCCCCATAGTGCCACCACTGCGAGTGCGGCGTAGGGCTCATGCGGGCTCATGCCTGGCACATACTTGGGCCCGATGATGTAGAACAACATGCAGACCAGATTGGCGACCAGGCCGAACAGAGGAATAAGCACATGCTTGACCCCGTGAAACATGTGATGCTCGCGGAAGGCCACCATGGCGACAATGCAGGTCGTCATGTAGAGCAGGAAGGTGCCGAAGTTGCTGACCAGCGTGACAATCAGGAGGGAGTTATATGCGGTGGGATAGAAGCTCGGGTTGAAAATGCCGAAGCTGTACCAGATGTTGTGTTTGTCCAAAGCGGCCGGTGAGGCACCGCCAAGATAGGTCGTCACGGTGATGATACCGATGAAGATCGACAGGATGGCCAGCGTCCAGATCGCCTTGTGCGGCGTCAGGTTCTTGCCGTGGAGCAAGCCGAAGTGCGAGCCCACTTCCTCGTCGCGGCCCATGGCGTAGGTCACGCGGGCACCCGTACTCAGGCAGGCCAGCGTGGTGCCGATGAGCGCGAGAAACACAGTGAACGCCTGCACGAGCATGAAAGCTTTGCCCAACTTATAGCTGCCAAACAGCCAGGTGCCGGTGATCAACATGAGATCTCCGATGGGTGCGCTGGATGCGCCCGCCGAGCTCATGGTGTAGGCGTTATTCAGCAGGTAATTGGTCGCAAAATACTCGAAGAGGTAACAAATCGCGCCTTGGATGGTGAGCGACAGCAGGATGGCCCACGGGATATCTTTTTTCGGATTTTTGGCTTCCTCGCCCATGGATGTCACCGATTCAAAACCGACCAGACAGAGAATTGCGATACAGGCTTGGATCAACACGTAGCTGAATTTGTGTGGAGCGAGCACTGACGTGGCTGTCGGGTGGTAATTAAACTGATCGTTGTTGTTGGAATCTTTGCTCCAAGCGCCATCCTTGTAGTCAATGGTGAAGGGGGCGGCTTTGTCCACGGTGGTGGCTTTGCCGTTGGCATCGCCTGGAACTGGATTGCCATCGCTGTCCTGGGCATCCTGCTGTTGATAGGCCGGGGTTCCGTCGGCGTTTTTCGTCGGCTTGTTGTTGGCATCGAGGACCGGCACGGGATTTCCCGAACCATCCAGGACATTGGTTTGGGCGACTTGGTAATTTACGGCAACACCGTTCGAAAGATGATAACCGACTGAGCCTTGCTTGTGCTGGAGACGGTAAGCGATGGCGATGACGGCAAAGATGACGAGCGCGGTGATCTGGATGGCGTTGATTGCGACGTTGACCATCGCGCTGCCGACTACGCCACGATAGGCGATGTAGGATACGCCCAGCGAGAACACGATGCAGACGATGTACATGAGCAACGGGCTGTTATAGACGCTGCTAAACGTGTTGGGCATGAGAAGCCCTGCGAGATAGCCGATGAGCAATGCGGTTACCCCGACCATGAGACCGGGGTAAACCCAGTAGTACAGGTGGCTCGCCCAGCCGGTGAAAAACTTGACGACCCGGGCGAACTTGTAGGCATGGGTTTTCGCTAGGAATGCCTGCTCAGCGTAGAAGTACGATGAGCCGGCCCCTGGGTAGAGTTTGGACAGCTCGGCGTAGCTGATGGCCGTGGCATAGCACAGCAACAGGGAAACGAAGAAACCAAAAAACATCGCGCAGCCCGCGGCTGGCGCGCCGTAAAGGCATTGTTCTTCGTAGGTCAGCCACAGGAAGGCGCCGGGCGCGATCAGGGCCATCGCATTGACGGTCAAACCTGTGAGGCCCAGGGTGGGCTTCATGGTGGGAGTGGAAGTAGGAGCTTCTGGCATGTTTTTAGCGGGTTGCGGGTTGAAACGGCGTTGTGGTATCGACCGACATTCAAACCGCGAATATCACAAACGTGATTAAGGCGGTTTAAAGGCGGCCGATGGGGAGGATTGTCTCTGCTAACGCCCACCAAATTAGCGGTTTACATGCCACGAGCTTCCATTAAAATTTCATTAACTATCGTCTATTTAACATTAAAAATATAATAACTGGCACTTAAAATGCTATTTAATTGGCCAAGGGAGGCACTCCCTCTGTCCCCAGTCCCAAAAACAACCCAAGTACTGTGCTCGCAAGTGCATGATGAATATGTACGGCGCCAAACAACCGCACCGGGCCGTTCGCAGTGCCATTTGGGATTATGTCGAAGCTCTGGCCGTCATTGCGCTCGTTACGGTGGCGGGTTGGTTCACGCCCTTAGACTACCACGCGTTCGGATATATCTACCTGCTCGCGGTCATAACCTTGAGCCTGCGCATCAGGCGATGGGCGGCGCTCTTTGCGGCGGTCGCAAGCAGCCTGGCTTGGAATTTTGTCTTTGTGCCGCCTCGGCTCTCGTTTTCGGTCCTGCATTTCGACGACACCCTGCTGCTCGGTAGCTATTTTGTGGTGGTGTTGATCGGCAGCCAGCTTGCGGCGCTGCGTTCCGCTGACGATCGGGCGAAGCTGCTCGCGGAATCCGAGCTCATGCATCAAACTTTGCTCGACAACGTGGCCCATGAATTGAAGACGCCGATCGCCGTTCTTCATTCCGCAGTGGACAAACTCGGTACCAGCGATCCCGCCAAGCGGGACTACTTGATTGGCGAAATTCGCATCGCCTTGCAACGTCTGAACGGACTCGTCGCAAATTTGCTCAACCAAACCCGTTTGGAATCAGGGATGCTGAAACCGCAACTGGACTGGTGCGACGGCCGCGATCTCGTGGATGCCGCTCGCCGAGCCGTGGGAAAAAGGATTGAGGGACATCCTCTCGCGATCGAAATTCCTCCGGATTTCCCGATTTTCCAGGCCGACGCCGTGCTCATGGAGCAGGCGATTGCCAATCTCCTGCTGAATGCGGCCGTTCATACCCCTGTCCCGGGACGAATCCGGGTGGCAGGAGGCTCAAGCAAGGAGTCAAAACAGGTGTTCATCACGGTGGCCGACGAAGGGCCGGGCGTGCCTGCCGAACTGCAAGGCAGGATCTTTGAAAAGTTTAACCAGGGACCCACGGGCCGGAAAGGGGGGCTCGGACTCGGGCTATCCATTGTGCGCGGGTTTATGCACGCGCAGGGAGGAGAGGTCTCGGTCGAATCGCCCCCGGAAGGCGGTGCGCGATTCACCCTCTCCCTTCCATACACAAAATACGAGACGGTGCCAAACGGATGAATGCCGATCGCAAAGCGGATGTCCTTTTGGTTGACGACGAAGAACAAATTCGCCGGTTGTTGCGCTACACACTGGAGGAGGCCGGCTATAATGTACGAGAGGCCGAAACGGGCCGCGTTGCCTTGGGCGAAATCGCGCTCCAAGCCCCCGATTTCGTGATTTTGGATCTGAGTCTGCCCGACACGTCCGGAGTCGATGTGCTGCGGGCCATGCGGCTCCATTGCTCGGTTCCGGTATTGATCCTCACCGTGCTCGGTCACGAGAAGAATAAAATCGCCGCATTGGATGCCGGCGCCGACGACTATCTCGTCAAGCCTTTCAATAGCGGAGAACTGCTGGCCCGTTTGCGCGCGCTTCTGCGCCGGGTCCAAGCGCCTCTCGCGATCGAAAGAAATTTCTCCTTTGGTCCGATCCAGGTCGATTTGATCCGCAGCCGGGTCCTTTGCGATGGACAGGGCATCAAATTGACCAAATTGGAGTACAAATTGCTGCGGCTGCTGGTCGTAAATCGCGACAAAGTTTTGACCCACCGCTTTATCCTGAACGAACTCTGGGGATCGCAAGCGACGGAAAACACCAATTACCTGCGCATCTATATGATGCGGCTGCGCAGAAAACTGGGTGAAGCTGTGGATTCAACCGGGCATTTCCAGACGGAATCTGGTGTGGGCTATCGATTTGTGAGCGAGCCTGGTCCCAGTTGAATGGCTGCTACAGCAGCATGAAGGCCAGGGCCATGATGAGGGTCGGAACGAGCGCTGATACAAACAGCGAAACCGCGGAAACCCCGTTGGGGAAAAACTTCTGCAGGATGGCCTGTCCTGCTGGATTGGGTGCATTGGCAATGACGGTCAGGCCGCCACCGGTGACGGCACCAGCCACGACCGCGTGCTTCAGCGCATCCGTGAACCCCGGGGCCAGCGTGGCGAGATAGGTGATCGCAGCGTTGTCATTAAAGCTCGTCAGGATCGTGGCGCTGATAAACAACGGGACGCGACCGAGGCTTTTGAGCACAGGTTCGATCCACCAGGCCTGCAGCCCGCCGTGAACGACCAGCCCGGCAAGAAAAAAGCCAACGAGCAGCGGAGGCCTGAGATCGAGTTTCTTCTGGTAGTGGGCGGTGGCCTGGGCAAAGGCCAAAAAGAAAAGAAAGGCCCCGATAAAGAGCGGTGCGCTGTGCGCGACCAGCACCACGAAGGCCATGAAGGCGACTTGGACCGCAATCAGCCAGAACGGAATGAAGGCGCCCCCGCCCTGCGTCTTGAACCTTTCCTTTTCCATGCGGATTTTTTCCATGCCGGCCAATTCCTTTCGGAAAATGGCGAAATAAAGCAGGGTTGAAGCGACAATACCCAGCGTCGCTTTCCATCCGAAATGGGCAAAGATATAGGCTGAGCTCCAGTGCCACGGGCCGGCCGCCATCAGGAGCGGTGGTGCCGCGAAATTGGTGAGTGTGCCGCCCACGGATACATTTACGAAGAGCAAACCGATGGTGGCATAGCTGAAACGCAACGACGGTTTGTAATGATAAAACTGCCGCGCCAGCATCAGGGCCGAGATGGTCATGGCCCCCGGTTCGGTGATAAGGGAGCTGAGCAACGGACCGATAATGAGAATCGAAAGCCACGAGGCGGCGATCGTATTGCCGCCCAAAGTGGCAAACAAATAGAGCCCGCGTTCGGCAAACCGCAGGATCGGCCGGGTCGACGCCAGTGCCATGATCACCACCACAAAAAGGGGTTCGGTGAAATCCACGCCGTGCCCGACATAGTCCACCGCGGTGCTCCATCCCCTGTGCACGGTGATCGCCAGCAACAGGACAACCGCCCAGGCGCCGAAGACGGCTTCCACTTCGCTGAGCAAGTGCAGGATTTGACCCCCAAAGCTCACTTCAGGAATTTCATCGCCCTCATCGTCGAACATGACCGTCCGCCCACCTGCGGCATGCTTGGCTTCGACCGCGTGGGCCCATTGCCGGATTTTGAACGCCAAAAAGGTGTGCAGGATCGCGAGGCCAAAAATGATCGTGAAGACCAGATTGAAAGGCTCGGCGTGGATTCGGTCCGACAACGTTTGCGCGAGACTGGCGTGGTTGATCGCTGGGAAGCTCTCCAAGGGCCGCGGGAACGCCGTCGGCGCGCTCGTTTCGGCCGCCTTGGCGCACAGCGCAAGAACCGCGATTGAGCTAAATAAAACTCCTTGTCGGATTAAACGGCTGCAAGTCGTCATGTTTATTAAAAAGCAAGCGAGCGACCGCGGGCGCTCGCAGTTATGGAGAAATTGCGCGTGATCGTGCGATGAAATTCTGACCATCCATTGGCATGCGCATCAACCGCGCAACCCGGAGCAAATCTCCCGCGGTTGGCGGGCGTTAGGTTCGGTTCGCCTTACGCTGGCGCAGAATATTCTGAAGAAGCGACCAGCCGTATCCTGCCGCCAAGCCACCGGAAACCCACCACTGGGTGCCAGCCACAAAGAGCAGGGGGCAGATGACTTGGATCGCAAGCAGCGCGATCAACAAATAAGCAATGCGCGCGCCCGAGCCGGGCATAATGGACCAGCCATCTTTGAGTTTGCCGTCTAGTAGGAGCTTTTCGTGACGCCGGCGCGCGGCATCCTGAACCATTCCAAACCCGAGGCCAATGACGCCACCAACCAAGAGGCCGACGGCCGATTGCAAAACATCTACAAAGTGAATTTCCATGAGAACGGGTGGAGGTTTGAGCTTTAACTTTTAAGTAGAATGGCTGCGCGACCGTTGAACGTATCGCGCAGCCATGCATCAGAAGCAATTTGAATTATTTAACGGGAGTTTCAGCAGCCTTGTCCATGACGAAGCCGGCGTAGCCCGGCGCGCCCATTTCGGCCATATCCAAGCCTTCGATTTCGACTTCCTTACTTACGCGATTGCCCACGAGGGCCTCGGCAATGTAATAGACGATGATCGAGAGGACTGCCAGAGTCACGAAACAGACGGTCACGCCGATCAGCTCGGCCCAGAACTGGCCCATGCCGCCGCCGTAAAACAAGCCCGTAACCTTGCCGGAGACGCCATTCCAGCCGTCGCCATAGGTACCGTCGGCAAAAAGGCCGAGCGACAAGCAGCCCCAGGCGCCGTTGACGCCGTGAACCGAGATGGCGCCGACGCAATCGTCGATGCCCATCTTGTCAAAGAAGAAGACCGATTCGACAACCAAGATACCGGCGATCAAACCAAGGGCCGAGGCACCCCACGCGCTGACGAATGCACAGGGACAGGTGATGGCCACGAGGCCGGCCAGCATGCCGTTGCACATCATGGAAGGATCGGGCTTTTTGGTCTTGAACCACCACATCCAGAGCGTGGCGCCGAGAGCGCCGGTGGCCGAGGCGAGCATGGTATTCACCGCCACGACCGCGATGCGAAGATCCGTGGCCGCGAGGCTGGAGCCAGGATTGAAACCGAACCAGCCGAAGGCCAGGATGAACGTACCGAGCATCACCAAGGGGATGCTGTGCGGTACAATCGGGTTCACGATTTTGCCATTCGCGTCATATTTGCCGTGGCGAGGACCGATGAGCCAGCAGAAGATCAAACAAATTACGCCGCCTTGCATGTGCACCACCGAAGAGCCGGCAAAATCGACGTGTCCGTGGCCGATGCCCCAGTTGACGCCCATTTGCGCGAGCCAGCCGGCACCCCAGACCCAGTTGCCGAACACCGGGTACATGATGGTTCCGATGCAGCAGCCATAAATCATGAAGGCAGAGAACTTCCAGCGCTCAGCCGCGCCACCGGTTGGGATGGTCGCCGTGGTATCCATGAACACCATTTGGAACAGGAAGAGCGCAAACGCCGCACAATCGTAACCCGCTCCCTTAAGAAAGAAGCCTTTTGCACCGAGAAGGCCGAGAAAATGGCCGCCAATGGTAATGCCTAACTCTTTATCCAAGCCAGCAAACCCACCCATGGTTCCGATTCCACCTCCGATTGGATTATTGGGATCAGCCATGCCGCCGAACATGAAGGCGAAGCCGCAAAGGTAGAATCCCAACATGCCCATGGGATAGATCATGAAATTCATCGCCATGGTGTGCCCGGCGTTTTTCGCCCGGCAGAGACCTGTCTCGACGAGCGCAAAGCCCGCTTGCATGAACATGACGAGAAAGCCGGTGACCAGGGTCCAGGTGAAGTTGATCGCGACCCGGTTGTGTCCGACCGAATCGGACAACTTGACTGCCAATGGCTCCATTTTGGCCTGCGCCGTGTAGTCATCGAACGCCTTCTTGGCGTCATTATACGCTTTGACCTTCGCCGGGTCTTTCTTGTCGGTGTCGCTCAGGTCGGCCGGCGCACTGACAACGAACATATTTCCGGCAACACCTTGGGCGTCCGCAGTGCCTCCGGTCGAATACCCTCCTGGGTCGGGGGTAGGTTCATCGGCCAGGAGTTTCAGCGTGCTGGTGCTACAGAGAAGCGCCGCGCCCAGAAGCGCCGCGCGAAGCCATTTCGAGTTTATGGTGGATTGGATGGTAGTCATGAGGAAGGGTTCGCGGACTTGCCGATTAAGAACTGCCTAATCGAGAAGTGCTGAACCCGAGCCCTATTTAGCAATACCAATGCCATCCGGCATAAATTAATAATTAACAACTATATACAAAATATATATTATATGTATACACAACCTGTGGACGCCGATCTGCCGTTGCAGTCATTTCATCAAGCCAGGCAGATGGCGTTTTACGAGGAGACGCGGGCCAGGTCAGAGTGAGTGGATCGATAAATTTGCCGCAGCGGGTGACTTTAAACCTATGGTTGGCTTTGGATCAAATTGGAGTTCGAGGAATCTTTTGATCCAGGTTAGGTGGATTAATTTTTTCTTAATGCCCACGGATTCAGTCAAATACATCGCATCGATGTGCATTAAAGTTTCATTAACTATAATCTATTTTTCATTAAAAAAACGAAAATTGGCATCTAAAATGCTATTGGAGTGCCCCGGGCAGGCAATCGCCTGTCTTGATCTTATAACACAACCCAAGAACTGCCTCTCTCGAGTCATTCAACTGTCAACTAACCAACAACCTATGAGCAAACTTAGTCCTGTTCTCGCCCTCCTGCCGTCAGCGGCATCAGCAGCTTTGTGTCCACTTAACCGTGGGCAAACCGCCTCGGATATTTTGGCGTCGGCCATTGGCTAAGAAGCTCAATCACAAAAAAACAAATAAAAACTTAAAACATGAAAAAGTTTATTAACAAGATGAAGGATCCGGAGCAACGCACGTTGTTTTACGCGATCTTTGGCGGGAAAATGCTCGGGCTCGGATTGTGTTTCCTTTTGATCTTCTGCTTTTCGCTTTATCTGGGCTCGGCATCGAAGGTCCATGCGCAGGCAGCTCCAGCCGCGGCGACCCAGACGACACCGGCCGCCGCTCCCGCTCCGGCGGCGGCACCTGCCGCCGCAGCAGCTCCAGCGGCGCCCGCCGCGGCACCGGCGGACACGACACCCGCCTACGTCAATCCGATCAATACAATGTGGGTGTTGGTCACGGCCTTCCTTGTGTTCTTCATGCAAGCGGGCTTCATGTTTCTTGAGGCCGGTTTCGCGCGTACCCGGGAAACGGTGAACGTGCTCCTTGAAGGCATCGTCGATACCTGCCTGTGCGGTATTCTCTTTTACGCCTGGGGCTTTGCCTGGATGTTTGGCCACGGCAATGGCTTTATTGGCTGGGGTGACTCTTCCGGGCACACTTGGTATTTTCTGCAGCACCTTGGCGACACGTACGAAGGAACCGGCGTTGCCACCCTGGCCTTCTTCCTCTTCCAGTTCGCTTTCGCCGACACCTGTTCGACGATCACCTCGGGCGCCATGCTGGGTCGCACCGGATTCTGGGGCGACCTCTGGTACAGCATCGGGGTTAGCGGTTTTATCTATCCGATCTTCGGCCACTGGGCTTGGGGTCCGGACGGCTGGCTGAACAACCTCTCAACGCCCTTCCATGACTTTGCGGGTTCGACCGTGGTTCACACCATCGGTGGCATGGTTGCCATCGCGGGTGCCATTGTCTTGGGACCGCGGCTTGGACGTAAGTTCAAGCGCGACGGCGGCGGGCCCATGCCCGGCCACGATATGACGATAGCGTCGGTCGGCGCCGTGATCCTGTGGTTCGGCTGGTATGGCTTCAACCCCGGCAGCACGCTCTCGGCCATGGACATCCAGGGCGTTGCCCGGGTCGCGACCAACACGACTCTCGCCGCCTGCGCGGGCGGTCTGGCGGCGCTCCTCTTCGTTTATCCCCGATCCAAGAAATGGGATTGCGGAGCGACCCTCAACGGCCTGTTGGCCGGCTTGGTCGCCATCACTTGCCCTTGCTACTGGGTTTCACCGCTCGGCGCCATCCTCCTTGGCGCGATCGCCGGAGTAATCGTCATCCTGGCCACGGATCTTTTGGAATATCTCCGGATCGACGATCCTTGCGGTGCCTGGCCCGTCCATGGCGCGGCTGGCATCTGGGGCACTTGGAGCCTTGGCCTCTTTGCCACGGGTCAGTTCGGCGCCCCGACGCCAACCGGCGCTGACACTTCGTCGGTGGTCACGGGCGTGTTCTACGGCGGTGGCTGGCATCAGTTCATCGCCCAAGTTGAAGGCAACGCAGCCATTGGTGGCTCGGTCTTCGTTGTTTCCCTGATCCTCATGTACGCAGTGAAATTGACCGGCACCCTGCGCATATCCAAGGAAGGTGAGCTCGAAGGTCTCGACGTCCATGAACATGGCGGCACGGCCTATCCCGAACAGGTTACTTCTTCCGCCCACGCTAATTAACCAAGCCTGATGAAGGGGAGGCGCGCGAGCGCCTCCCCTTTTAAGTTTAGATCTTAGAGGAGAAATCTATGAAAAAAATCGAAGCAATTATTAATCCGTTCAAGCTGGATGAGGTAAAAGCGGCCCTAACGGAAGCTGGCATCATCGGGATGACCATGACCGAGGTAAAAGGATATGGCCGTCAAAAAGGACATAGCGAAATCTACCGTGGCAGTGAGTATGCGGTGGATTTCCGCCCCAAGGTGAAACTCGAGATTGTCCTCGCCGACGAGGTTGTCGAACAGGCCATCACCTTGATCACCAAGGCGGCCAACACCGGAAAAATCGGTGACGGAAAAATCTTCATCAGCTCGATGGAAGACGTGGTGAGGATCCGCACGCAGGAGCGCGGGGCCACGGCACTTTGACCGACACCAAAGTTAGATGAGTTGCTGGCAATCGGCCCGTTTCGACGGGCCGATTTTTTGGCCATTCGCGAACCGCCATTATGCCGATTGACTGCGCCCGCAGTAAAAATCGCCGAGAACAGCATGGACAACCCCACGACTTCTCCAACCATAGCTCCAGCTTATGCAAGCCTCCGCCGGTTCCACCCCGCAGTCCCGTGTCCAACTCGGGCTCGCGCTCGGCGCGCTCGGCATCGTCTTTGGCGACATTGGCACGAGCCCGCTTTACACCATGCGCGAGTGCATCAAGCACGTGCCCCAATCGGTCGAATACACGGACGGAATTTTGGGCATACTGTCGCTGATGTTCTGGGCGCTGATGTTCGTGGTCAGCTTCAAGTACATGCTCTATGTGACGCGCGCCGACAACCACGGCGAAGGCGGCATCTTCGCGTTGCTTGCCCTCTGTTACGGCGACCGTGAGCGCACCGGCCGCCGCGGCCTGGGCATTGTCACCATCGTTATACTGATCGGTGCGGCGCTGCTGTTTGGCGACGGCGTCATCACCCCGGCCATTTCCGTGCTCGGCGCGGCGGAGGGCTTCACGAGCTTCAACCCCAAAATCGAAACCAACACCATCGTTGTCATCGCCTGTGTGATTCTTGGCGTGCTGTTTTGGTTTCAATACAAGGGAACCAAGGTCATTGGCAGTATCTTTGGCCCGATCATGCTGATATGGTTCGTGACCCTCGGAGTACTGGGTGCCCGGCAGATCATTCACGCGCCCCAAGTGTGGCATGCGCTCGATCCGCGTTATGGCCTGGCCCTGCTCTTTTCGCATCCGGATTACTGGACGATCGCCGAACTCCTCGGTGCCATCGTGCTGTGCATCACAGGTGCGGAAGCGCTCTATGCCGATCTTGGGCATTTTGGGCGGTGCGCCATCGGCTGGGCCTGGTTTGGCGTGGCCTGCCCCGGCCTGCTGTTGAATTATTTCGGCCAGGGGGCGCTGCTGCTCACCCATAAAAACACGCCTGATCTCGATCCGTTTTTCAGCCTCGCCCCAGCGGGCACGTTCAGGCTGGGCCTGGTCATCCTGTCCATCGTCGCCGCCGTGATCGCCAGCCAGGCGCTCATCTCCGGCACGTATTCACTCGCCCGCCAGGCCATCCAGCTCGGCTTTTTTCCGCGCCTGAAAATCATCTATACCAACCGCGATCGCTCGGGGCAGATTTACGTGCCGCTGATGAATGAACTGCTGGCCATCGGCGCGCTGGCGGTCGTGCTCGGCTTCCGCTCCAGCGCCAACCTCGCCGCGGCCTATGGCATCGCCGTCACCGGCACGATGGCCGTGACGACCTTTGCCTTTTATCGCGTCACCCGCTTCCACTGGAACTGGCCGGCGTGGAAGGCCGGGCCGCTGTGTGCGGCGTTTCTCATCGTGGACATCGCGTTTTTTGCCTCCAACCTCCACAAGATCGCCGACGGCGGCTGGCTGCCGCTCAGCATGGCCCTTGGCGTGCTGGCAGTCATGCACACCTGGAAAAGCGGTCGCAACGAGATCGTCGAGAAGGTTTACAGTGGCGCCATCACCGAGCTGGAACTGTCGAGCATCGCCAAGAGCAAATCCATCGTGCGCGTACCGGGCAGCGCCGTTTTCATGGCCGGCACGCCCAAAGGCACGCCCCTTGCGCTCCTGCATCACCTCAAGGCGAACAAGTCCCTGCAAAAAACTGTCGTGCTTCTGACAATCACGGCAAAGGAAGTGCCGGTGGTGCCAGAGGCGGATCGCCTCGCGCTTTCCGATCTTGGCGAAGGGGTCTGGCGCGCCATCGGTTGCTTTGGCTACATGGAGTCGCCCGATGTGAGCATGCTGATCGCCAAAATCCAGGCGCTCGGCGTGCCCATCAAGCTGCAGGAAACCACCTTTTTCTTTAACCGGGAAATGATCATCAGCGGCGGAAACGCCCGCATGTGGGAATGGGAGAAACGGTTCTACGGCTTCCTCAGCCGCAACGCCACGCCGGTGAAAGACTACTACCAGATCCTGCCCACGCAGATCATCGAAATCGGCCTGCCGGTGCAGTTGTAGCGGCGGCGCCTGGCGCGGCTGCGCATTTGAAATCTGAGATCTCAGATTTGAGATGGCGCAAGAACAGAACGCGGCGTCCGCCGCGTTCTGTTCTTGCGCCTTGGGCCTTTCGCCTTTCGGCTTTGGGCTATGGCGAATCCTCAGGTTGGAATCATCATGGGCAGCACGTCGGACTGGGAGACGATGCAGCATTGTGTGCAGGCGCTCGACGCGCTCGGCGTCTCCTACGAAAAGCGCGTGATCAGCGCGCACCGGACACCCCAATTAATGTTTGAGTGGGGCACGAGCGCAGAAAAGCGCGGGCTCAAGATCATCATCGCCGCCGCTGGCGGCGCGGCCCACCTCGCGGGCGTGGCCGCGGCGCTCACGCCGCTGCCGGTGCTGGGCGTGCCGATGGAATCGGCTTCGCTGAAGGGCCTCGATTCGCTGCTCTCGATGGTGCAGATGCCGGGCGGAGTGCCCGTGGCGACCTTCGCCATCGGCCGGGCCGGCGCCATCAACGCCGCGCTCTTCGCCACGGCCATCCTCGCGCTTGAAGACGAAAAAATCAAAAAGACGCTCGATGCATTCCGGGCGAACCAGACGCAAAAAGTGATGGATGCGAAACTGCCGTAAGGCGGCGCAGACGCGCCGCCAGTTGAAGGTTGAAAGACTAAAGTTGAAAGCTGCATGGCGGACTTGCCGTCTTTCAACTTTCAACCTCCCACTTTCAACGATGCCATGATCCATCCCGGCCAGACCATCGGCGTGCTCGGCGGCGGGCCGCTCGGGCGCATGTTCGCGCAGGCGGCGCAGACCCTTGGCTATCACGTGCATGTTTTCGAGCCGCAAGCCGGCGGCCCGGCCGGCGCCGTCGCGAACGAGGAGACCAATGCATTCTACGACAACCTCGCCGCGCTGCGCGCCTTTGCGCGCGACTGCGCGGTCGTGACCTGCGAGTTTGAAAACATCCCGGTCGAATCGCTGCGCGGGCTCGCGGCCGCGACGCAGCTGCACCCGTCGCCGGACGTGCTGCACCTCTGCCAAAACCGCCAGCGCGAGAAGCACTGGCTGGGGCAGAACAAGTTTTCCCACGCCGCCTGCGCCGAGGCGCTCGACGGCGATGTGGCCGCGGCGGTCGCGCGCGTAGGCCGGCCCTGTGTCGTGAAGACGGCCGATTTCGGCCGCGACGGCCAGGGACAGATGAAAATCACGGACGACACGGATCTCGAACAGGCCGGGGCGATCTTTCGCGGCCGGCGCTGCGTGGTCGAGCGCTGGGTGGATTTCGCGTGCGAGCTTTCGGTCATCGTTGCGCGCACGGCGCGCGGGGAGATCCGCGCGTTTCCACTTTCGGAAAACATCCATGCCCGCAACATTCTGGATTTTTCCATCGTGCCCGCGCGCGTGAGCGCCGCCGTGGCGGCCGAAGCGCAACAGCTCGCGTCCGACATCGCGCAAAAACTCGGCTTGGTCGGCCTGCTCGCGGTTGAACTTTTCCTTACCGACCGGGGCGAGTTGCTTGTCAACGAACTGGCCCCGCGCCCGCACAACAGCGGCCACTGGTCGATCGACGGTGGCGAGACGAGCCAGTTCGAGCAACAGGTGCGCGCCGTGTGCGGCCTGCCGCTTGGGCCGGCCGGCGTGCGCGAACCGACGGTGATGGTGAACCTGCTCGGCAACCTGTGGCGCGGCGGACGCGAGCCGGACTGGGCAGCGGTCCTCGCCGAGCCGAAGGCCAAGCTGCACCTTTACGGTGAGCGCGAGCCGCGCCCTGGCCGCAAGATGGGTCACTTCACCGTGTGCGCCGCGGACGCGGAAACGGCGCTGGAAACAGCGCGCCGACTAAAAGCAAAACTGGCCGGGGAAATT
>DATMNP010000146.1:0-6866 GCA_035568935.1 Opitutaceae bacterium
CTCCGCCAGTTCTCCCGTGAGGGAGAAAACTCGTTAACGGCAGAAACGGGTGTCGGGTCGGAATTGAATTCGGCAACGAATTGCCAAGGGTTTTTGAAAGTCAGCGCCAACGATTTTTCCGCCACCCGTAAGTTCGAACCGACTTTTTTGAGGAAATCGCGTTTTTTCTCCTGATTTCCTTCGGCGAGCAAATCTGCCCCGTGTTTAGCCTCCAAAACGAACCGGATGGCCGGTTCGAACCGATTGCGTCGGTTTGCTTCAAACGACTCCAATTTGCCCCGGAGTTCGGCCTTTCGGTTAACCAGAATGTGTTTCTTTGAAACGTATTCTGGTTCGCCGATCTGCTCGGAGAGGCGCATGTCGAGGAGGAGGTCGATTTGCTTCTCGCAGGCCGCAAGAGCGGCCTTGGTCGATGCGAAAGCAACCTCCTCGGCTTGCGCCGAGGTTTCGCGCTCTTTTTCGAGCTCGGCGACCATCGCATCGGCGATAGCGGCTTCAAGGGCCACCTTGCCGATGATCCGGTCAACTTGCTCGGCGATGGCCTCCTCCCGCACGTATTTTTGCGTGCAGGGAGAGACCCGCTTGGTGCATCGGAGGTAATTGTGGCCCTTCTGCGTCTCGGTGGTGATGACGCAGCCGCATTCGCCGCACTGGAAAAGACCGCGATAGAGGTATGGCTTCAATTCGGGCGTCTTGGCCTTGCTCTTGCGCTCCATGACGGCCTGAACCTCGTCGTAGAGGCGTTTCGATATGATCGGCTCATGCTTTCCCTCGAACATCTCGCCGTTGAAACTCATGATGCCGTAGAAAAAGGGATTCTTGAACATCGACTGGTAGTTCGAGACCGACATGCGCTTGCCCGCGCATGAGAGAAGCCCCACCTCATTCATCCGCGCGCGGACTTCATGGAGGGCATAATTGCCGGTGGCATAAAGCTCGAAAGCCTTGCGCACGAGGGAAGCCTTCGCTCCATCAACGGCGATGTGGCGAGCGTTCCGGTCGTTGAAATATCCCACCGGCGGACGATTGGGCCAGACGCCGTTTCGGAGCTTCTGCCGGATGCCGCGCTTGATGTTCTCAGAGAGATTATCGACGTAGTATTTGCTCTGAGAAAACGCCACGTTGAGCATGAATTTGCCGTGAGCCGTGGGCTCGAAGCGGAACGTGGGAAAGCGTAGGTCGCGGATTTTTCCGATATCGACGAGGTAGACGATGCGTCCGCCGTCCACGCTATTCCTTGCGAGGCGGTCAGGGTGCCATGCGAGAATACCCTGTGCCTTTCCCTTCTCGATCTCGGCAAGCATGAGGTTGAACTGTGGCCTGCCCGGTGCCTTTGCCGTGCGGCTCTCCTCAAAAATGCGGCTTACAGTGATGCCCTCACGTTTCGCGGATTCCTGTAGCTCGAAAAGCTGCGCCTGAATCGAGAGGACTTGACGGTTGCTTTCGTCCGTCGATTTGCGGACGTAGATGAAGAAGGTGTCAGGTGAAGATTTCATGCACCCATTATACCATACGCGCCAGAGCGGTCTAGTGCGAAATGGATGAATGAGCGAAAATCTATGCCTGCTTTCGCTTGCTCCAACGGGCCACGACGGCTTTGCGTGCAATCTCTGACCTTTCCTTTGGAGTAAGGAGCGCCATGCGGGCTTTGACCGCCTTGCGGCCAAGCGCGGATCGCTCCTCTGAAGAAAGTTGAGCCATGCGAGCCTTGCCGCCTTTCAATCCGCCGCGCCTTCCCAGGGCGACAGCAGCAGGGTTTTTCCTTTTAACAGGTTTCTTGCGTGAGCGTTCGGGCATGGGATGATGTTGGTAGTATATCAGAATCCCGCGAGCCGAAATGCGATTGATGAATTCGTTCAACGGCCTTTCGTGATACGGCGGTGCGTAAGCAGCGCCGAACTCAGGTGGCGGAAAAATCGTTGGCGCTGACTTTCAAAAACCCTTGGCAATTCGTTGCCGAATTCAATTCCGACCCGACGCCCGTTTCTGCCGTTAACGAGTTTTCTCCCTCACGGGAGAATTGGCGGAGGGAGGGGGATTCGAACCCCCGGTACGGTTTTACCCGTACAACGGTTTAGCAAACCGTCCCTTTCGGCCACTCAGGCACCCCTCCGAAAGCAGAACGCAAAGCAGAAACGCGCTCATCGCCGAGCGCAAGGCGGTTTTTAGCTTTCACGTCCCAGTAGGACTTTTTCACACCAAGATCGCAAAGCTGGCTGCACAGTGAAAAGCCTCTATCTCTCCGCGCCTTTGCGTTAAAAAGAATCGGAATGCGCAGATATTCCTCGCACGGCTGCCAATGAAACTCATCCCAGTTAAGGCTCAAATCCAGCCTTCCAAGGTGGAGCGTGTCGTCCCGACGCGCTCAGAGCACGCCCGGAGGTTCGCACTCCACCCGCGCTGCCGCGCGAATCGGTTCATTGGCCACGTCTGAGCAAGCCGCACCGCGGCTTGCTCAGGGTCTCGGAATGACATCAAGTCTTGCCGGGCATCCTCGGTAAATAGACCCGGCGCGCCCGGCGGTCGCGCCCTACCCGATCTAATTACCAATCCGCGACGATCCGCGTGATCCGCGGAAAAATATCACGCCTTCAATTCGCCGTCAGTTCGAACGGGCTGGAGGTTTTCACCAGCACGCCGAAGCGGCGGCGGCGATCGGTATCGAGCGGCGCCAGCGTGGAATCGCCGCGCCCGGTCCAGCTTTTCAGGAACGCATCCAGCTCGGGTTTGGCGGCCGCAAAAGCTTCCGGCGTGTTCTGCGCAAGGGCGCGATCATTGACGACGACGGAAAATTCGCGACGGCTGAATTTGAGCTGGCCGGGAAATTCCGCCTCCAAAAGCTGGGCCACGTGGGCAGCCGAGCGCAACGCCTGGCTGAGCCGGTCCGTGTTGGTGCCGGCCAGCGGCGACTTGCGGCGGTAGAGCAGGCCCCAGCGGTGCCCCGTGTAGTCGAGCGCGTAATCGGCCTCGACGCCAACCAGGATCACTCCCGGCCCGGCCGGGACGTGCAACAGTTCGGCCACGTCCACCAGCATCCCGGGCAGGGACTGCGACGCGACCCAGCGGTGAAAAACATTCACGACGCTGGCCGGGTCGATCTTCAGATCGCCCTCGACGTAAATTTTTGCGACAAGATATTGGAGTTCCATGGCAGTGGCGGGAATCAGGCCTTGGTCGGCAGGGCCGGCGCAGTGGAGCGCAGCTTGTTATAACAGTTGTGTACGGCCTCGATGAAAAGCTGGGCCTCGGTGATGCGCTGGTGCGCGGTGTCGGCGGTGAATTTCTCCCCGCGCGCCGTGTGGGCGGCGAAGAGGTCGTTGGCAAATTTCGGCCCGACAAACGGGTCGAAGAAAATCTGCGTGTCGAAGAAGCGCTCCTTGAACTCCGCAATGATCTCGTCGGGGTCGTTAGAGACATCGTCGTACTGCATTTGCACGAGCGCCTTGGCCGCGCGGAGAAAGGCCGTGTAAGCGGTCTCGCCAGCGGGCTGCAGTTCGCCGCGGTCGAGGTGCAGGCCGGCCTCGAACACGAGGCGTTCGGCGGAGGTCATCTCGAATTGATAACGGGTGACGACTTCGCCCGCGCATTCGCCGATGCCGATGTCGCCAATGCTGTACTGGCGCGGATCGCCCCAGTCGGAATAGAAGCTCGGGTCGACGTCGTGCGAAGGGAAATCCTGGTTGAGCGGTTCGAGCAGTTCACGAACCGGGCTTTTACCGACGCGCTTCACGAAGGCGTGAAACCGTTCATCCTTCTCGCGGTTCTTCACATAGTACTCGGTGACGCGATCGACGGCATCGGGCGCGCGCTTGGAGGGAATGGCGATGATCGGCAGGCCGTACGAACCGGCGTTGTTTTCCCACTGGCCGCCGAGCAGGACCTGGAAATGCGGGACTTTGTAGCCGTTGATCGTGCGGCTGACGCCGTAGAAGCCGAGATCGGCCACGTGATGGCCGCCGCAGGAATTGAAGCAGCCGCTGACCTTGATGTGCAGGCCCTTGATCGCTTCATCGAGCTGGTAGCTTTTTTGAAGCAGGCGGTTGCGAAGCTCGCCGCCGAGTCCGCGCGAAGAGGAAATGCCCAGCTTGCACGTGTCGGTGCCGGGGCACGCGGTGACGTCGACAATGCTGCTCGAGCCCGGCTGGGCGAGCTCAGCCGCGTCGAGGTCGGCAAACAGCGCCGGCACGTCGGCCTTGCTGACCCAGCGAATGAGGAAATTTTGTTCGACCGTCGTGCGGATCGTGCCGCGCGTGTATTTGGCGATGATATCAGCGAGGGCGCGGAGCTGGTCGCCGGTGATGTCGCCAAGCGGCAGCGTCACAGCCGCGGTGACATAGCCCGCCTGCCGCTGGTCACGCACGTTGCCCTTGATCCACTGGCGGAGTCTTTCGTTGCCGTTGATGGCCGGAAATTCGCCGGGCGGATGCAGCGGGCCCTCGGCGGCGTCTTCGGCGCCCTTGAGCATGCTGAGCCAGCGCGGGTCTTCACGAAGCTCCTTGCGGGTGGCGAAAACCTCCTCGCGGAATTTATCGATGCCCCATTTGTCCACGAGGAACTTGATGCGCGCGGAATTGCGGTTTTTCTTTTCGCCGTTCTTGCCGAACACGCGGCAGACCGCCTGCGTGAGCGGCAGCATTTCCTCGACGGGGGCAAACTCCGTCAGCGTGCGCGCCTGGCGCGGCACCGGGCCGAGCCCGCCGCCGACGACGATCTTGAAACCGCGCTGGAGCTTGCCGTCGACCTCGCGGACCGCGGCGACGTAGCCGATGTCGTGCATCTGCACGATGCCGCAGGCATGCTGGGCGCAACCGCTGAAGGCCGGCTTGAATTTCCGCCCGAACTCCATCGTGTCCGGGTGGCCCATGAGGAACCACGCGAGGGCATGGGAATACGGCGTGACGTCAAAGGCTTCGTCGTGGCACACGCCGGCAATCGGGCAAGCGGTGACATTGCGGACGGCGTTGCCGCAGGCCTCGCGGGTCGTGATCCCGACCGCCGCGAGCCGGCGCATGATCGTCGGCGTGTTTTCGATGTGGATGAAATGGAGCTGAAAATCCTGGCGGGTGGTGACGTGCGCGATGCCGTCGGAATATTCCTCAGCCAGCTCGGCCATGACCTCGAGTTGCTGCGGGTTCAGCCCGCCGAAGGGAACCTTGATGCGCAGCATGCCGGGGGCATCCCAGATCGTGCCGGGACCCTTGGTGGGCTTGTCGGCGAACGGCAGCTTGCGGCTTTCGGTGCCGTCGTAGCGCTGGCCGTTGTCGTAGCGCTGGCCGTACGCGCCGCGGCGAAGGCGGGTCTCCGCAAAAACCTTTTCCTCGATCTTTCCCTGCTTGCGCAGCTCGATCTCCGTTTCAAACTGGTCGATTTCCTGCGCGAGCTGCTCCGGCAGTTTGCCTTTGAGCGCCTCTTTCCAAAGTTTATCGCTGGTTTTCATGCGGGTATTTCGGATAAAAATAAAGTCCTTAGAAAACTAATCGCCAATCAAATCTTTACTAAACATAGTGAATTGCTCGCGCTTGACGGGTAAGTTACTTTCGCATTGCGACCTACGCATCCAAAAATATGCCTAACGATCACGCGAGCAGGGTTTATGACTCCATTCTCGGTCTCTTGTCCAGCGAAGAGAACCCTACCCCTTTGGTGCGGATAAACAAGGTCACCCCGTTCAAGCATGCCAAGGTTTATGCCAAGCTGGAATGGTACAACCCCTTCGGCGCGGTGAAGGACCGGGTGGCCGCGAACCTGGTGCGCGATGCGGAAGAACACGGCGTGCTCGTGCCCGGAAAAAAACTGGTCGAGGCGACCTCCGGCAACACCGGGCTCGGCCTCGCCATGATCGGAAATGCCAAGGGCTACACGCTCGAAACCCCGCTTTCCGCCGCGATTCCCCTGGAGAAACGGACGATCCTGCGCTTTTTCGGGACCAAGGTCGTCGAGCTCGACGACTCACTCTGCCCGGCGCCCGGCGCGCCGGAAGGCGCCATCGCCACCGCGCACGAGACCGCCGCCAAGCCCGGCTACATTTTGCTCGACCAATACTCGAACGAAGCGAACCCCGACGCCCATTACCGCACGACCGGCCCGGAAATCTGGCGACAGACGCAGGGCAAGGTCACCCACTTCATCGCCGGACTCGGCACCTGCGGCACCATCACCGGAACCGGCCGGTTCCTGAAGGCCCGGCACGGCGGCGTCAAAGTGCTCGGCGTTTATCCGGAGGACGGCCACGACATCCCGGGCGTGCGCAGCAAGCGCCAGCTCGCGCAGACGAAACTCTATCGACCGAAGGAATACGATGGCGAGGTTGAGGTGGCCGACCGCGAGGCCTTTGAGCTCTGCCTCCGCCTGAACCGCGAAGAGAGTATCATCGCCGGGCCCAGCTCGGGCATGGCCCTTGCCGGTGCCTTCAAGCTCGTGCCGGACGAGCCCGGCGTCATCGCCGTGGTGATTTTTCCCGACAATATTTTCAAGTATGCCTCGTCGGTCTGCCGGCATTTTCCCGACCTATGCCCGCCGACCGACACCAAAGGGACCGAAGCCGCTCCCGGCAAGCACGACCAGTTCGTGGAATCGATGGTCGAGAACCTGAAGAATCCGTACGACTCGGTCGCACCAACCGCACTCAGCGAGGAACTCGCCTCGCCCGGCAAGCCCCTGGTCGTCGATGTGCGCCCCGCCGGGCAGTTCGCCGACGTGCATATTCCCGGTTCGATCAACATTCCACAATCGGACCTCGCCGCACGCGCCGCCGAACTGCCGCCGGACCGCTCCTCCCCGATCGTGATGGTCTGTGGCATCGGCAAATTTTCCAAGTACACCACGCTTTACCTCAAGTCGATGGGCTACCGAAATGTCCGCAGCAT
>DATMNP010000147.1:0-10232 GCA_035568935.1 Opitutaceae bacterium
TGGATCTTGAAAGTCGCCCAAGCTTTCGGCAGGCGGGGGGCCAGGCGCAGTCGATCGCCCTCGAGGTTCACCCCCAGCAGGGTTTCGAGCAGCAGCCGGTACATCCAGCCGGCTGAACCCGTGTACCAAGTCCAGCCGCCCCGGCCCGTGTGCGGTGCGACCGCATAAATGTCCGCGGCGACAACGTACGGCTCAACTTTGTAGGTGGCAATTTGCTGCGGCGTCCCGCCGTGATGAATGGGATTGATCAGCGCGAAGAGTTCCCATGCTCGTTCGCTTTCTCCCATCAGGGCAAAGGCCATGGCGGTCCAAATCGCGCCGTGGGTGTATTGGCCGCCGTTCTCGCGCACACCCGGAATGTAGCCTTTGATGTAACCAGGATTGAGCGGAGATTGGTCGAAAGGCGGATCAAACAATTGGACCAGCCCGGCGTCGCGGCGGACCAGACGCTGGTCCACGGATTGCATCGCCTGGCGCGAGCGGGCCGGATTGCCGGCACCGCTGATCACCGACCAGCTCTGCGGCAGGGAATCGATCTGGCATTCCGGATTGGACTGGGAGCCGAGCGGTTCGCCGTTGTCAAAATAGGCGCGACGATACCAGTGGCCGTCCCAGGCGTGTTGTTCGATGTTCTCCTGCAGTTGCCGCGCTTGGCCGAGGCAGCGTTCGGCAAAAATGGGATCGTGGCGCGAATGCGCCAGTCGGGCAAACTGGATGAGCACGTCATAAAGAAAGAAAGCCAGCCAGACACTTTCGCCGCGTCCCTCGTTTCCCACCCGATTCATGCCGTCGTTCCAGTCGCCGCAGCCAATCAGCGGCAGGCCGTGCTCGCCGAATTTCAGCCCGCGCTCAATGGCGCGCACGCAATGCTGGTAAAGCGTGGCCGACTCTTCGGAGCGATTCGGCAGATCGTAATAGGCTTCCTCCTCCGGCTTGACTGGACGGCCTTCGAGGAAATGAATTTTTTCGTCGAGCACGCCGGTGTCGGCGACACACACGACGTAGCGACAGGTGGCGTAAGGCAGCCACAGGTAGTCGTCGGAAAAATGCGTCCGTACGCCGCGCCCCACCGGGGGATGCCACCAATGCTGCACATCGCCCTCGCGGAATTGATGAGCGGCGGCACGGAGCAGATGCTCGCGGGCGAGGGCCGGTTCGGCATGCATCAGCGCCATCACATCCTGCAATTGGTCGCGGAACCCATAGGCTCCACTAGATTGATAAAATCCCGTCCGGCCCCAGACCCGGGCGCCCAAGGTCTGATACAACAGCCAGCCGTTCGCCATCGTGTTCACGGCGGGATCGGGCGTATCCACGTTCACCGCGCCAAGGGTTCGATTCCAATACGACCAGACGCCTTCAAGCGCGACCCGACTGGCATCCGCCCGGCGAAAACGCTGGATCAGGTTCTGCACATCCGCGGCGCTGCGGCCGACACCGAGGCGAAAACTCGTTTCCCGCTCCTGTCCGTCCGGCAAATCGAAGGCGACCTGCACTGCGCCGCACGGATCCAGCCCCGCGCCAACTTTGCCGGAAAGGCGAGCGCGCTTCAGCGCCGCCGGTTGCGACAAACTTCCATTCCGGCCCAGGAATTCCTTCCGGTCCCCGGTGAGGGTGCGCGTCCCGTCGTTGACATCGATAAACACGATGCGATCGGGAAACTCCGTGTTGTAATAATTGCGCGCCAGCAATGCGCCGGTCTTGAGGTCCACCTCGGTTTGCACATGCAGCAGGCTTTTTTGCCGCAGGTCGCCCAGCACCCACTCCCAGTAGCCGGTGACCGACACGCGGCGCGGACGCCCCGAGACGTTCCGCAATTTCAGGACGGTAAATTTCACCGGCGCGTCCATCGCCACATAAATCCACAACTCGGAGCTTATGCCATTCTCGGTGTGTTCGAACACAGTGTAGCCGAAACCATGGCGGATGACGTAGGGCGTCGCGCCGCGCGCGGGCAGCGGCGTCGGCGACCAGAACTGGCCCGTATGCTCATCGCGAATATAAAGCGCCTCGCCCGTGGTGTCCTGGACGGGATCGTTGCTCCACGGCGTCAATCGAAACTCATGGGCATTCTCCGCCCAGGTGTAGGCACTGCCGCATTCCGAAACGACCGTGCCGAAATGCGGATTGGCGAGCACGTTGACCCACGGGGCGGGAGTCATCCGCCCGGCGTTGAGGGTGATGACATACTCGTGCCCATCGCGGGTAAAGCCGCCGAAACCGTTCGAAAAAATCAACTCCCGCGGAGGAACCGGCTTGGATGAATCGGCCCCCCCGGATCGGGTGGGCACCAGCGCCGGGATCAACGGTTCCAGCAGGCTCCGCCGTTCCAGCTGCTCCGCCAGGGTTCCCTTTTCGTCGTCCAGGACAATTCGCGCCATGGATTGCAGCAATACGCGATCATCGTTGGGGATTTGTTCGAGACGCCGGACGAAAATGCCGCCCGGCTTGTCCAGCATCTGCGCTTCAATGCCCGAGGCAATCAGGCTGGTGATTTGGTCATGCAAGGACTGGCGGTAAACCGAAACATCTTCGTTCAAGATCACCAGTTCGACCGTCAGCCCCTTCATGCGCCAGTAGGAGTGCGCCTGGATCAGTTGCCGAACGATCTCGATTTTTTCCGTGTCGCTGATGCGGAGCAGCACCAGCGGCGCATCGCCCGAAATGCTATAGCTCCAAAGGCCGCTCTGGCCGCGCCGGTTGTTGCGCAGCACACCGGGGCTGGCCCGGCGAGCCGGGTCGGCATAAATCAGCGCGCTGGCCAGCCGGCCGTAAAGTTGGGCCTCACCCTCCGTGGCATTGAGATGGCGCAAGGTCACCTGGCTGTGGGTCCACGCCAGTTCGAAGGCCCGGTCGGTCATGCGCAGGCTTTGGTATTTTTCCACCTGCGCCAGCGCGGCTTCCCGGTTTTCCGCCATCCCCAGGACCAGGTCGATGACGGCCTTTTCATGGGGCGGCAAAACGACGGTGCGCCGCAACGAGACAACGGGATCGAGCACGGAACCGACGGTGTTGGACAGGGGCGAAAGGCCCTGCATTGCGGCCGGATTGGCCAGGGTGCCGCCGCGGCCAATGAAGCGGGCACGATCGGTTTCGCAGGAGACTTCCCCCTGTTCGCCGCCCTGCCCCACCATCAGGTGCAGCAGCCACGGCGGCTTTTCTTCCGGGGAACGGGCCCGGCGGGTGCAGAGGATGGCGGAGGATTTTGGCACGAATTCGGTTTGCACGAAAAGATTGCTGAAAGCGGGGTGCGCCGCGTCCGCCTCCGGGATCGCGAGCACCACTTCCGCGTAACTGGTGAACTCAATGGCGCGCGCCACCGGTGAACGATTGGTGATCGTGATGCGCCGCAGCTCCACGTCGTCCTCCGGCGACACGCTGATCTCGGTGTGGATTTCGAGGCCGGTGTGGCGTTGCCGAAACTCCGCGCGTGCCTGCGTGAAGATGGTTTCGCCACCTTTGATCGCGCGGAGGGTCGGTTGATAGGCGGTGGACCAAAAATCTCCCGTCGCCACATCGCGCAAATAGATAAACGTCCCCCAGCAGTCGCGCGTGGCATCCTCGCGCCAGCGGGTCACCGCCAGGTCGCGCCAGCGACTGTAGCCCCCGCCGGCGCTGCTGATGACGACATGATAGCGGCCGTTGGACAAAAGATGGACCTCCGGCGCTGCGGCGGAGGGATTCGTAAAAACGCGCATGGCGGCTTCGCCTTCGCCGGAAAGCGTCCGCTCTGTCTCCAGGGTCAAATCTTCGGCAAACACGCTCACCGCGGTCTTGGGCACGCGCTCCTGCAACAGCAAGTCCGCCGCCTTGAGCAGCGGACAGGCCATGAAGCGCCGTGGCATGGGACGATCCCGCAATAAATTCACCAGGGCGAGCAGGCTCATCCCTTGATGGTGCGCCATGAATGATTTGATGGTGGCGCTCGACTCGTCCGGCCGCATCCGCGTCGGGGTGTAATCCACCGCTTCATAGAAACCGTAGGCGCCCGTGCGCCCCTCGGCCGCCAGCCGTTGCAAGTTTTCACAAGCTTCAACCGGCGCCACCATCAACGCCATGGCGGTGGCGTAAGGCGCGATCACCAAGTCCTCGGCCAATCCCCGCTTCAAACCCAGGCCCGGCACGCCGAACGCGCGGTATTGGTAGTTCAGGTGAACATCGGTCCGGTTGTAGCCCGATTCGGAAATGCCCCACGGCACCCCACGCAATTGCCCGTACTCGATTTGTTGCTGCACCGCCGCCTTGCAGGTGTGGTCGAGCAACGTGTTTTCATAATTGGGCATGACCAGTAGCGGCATCAGGTATTCGAACATCGAGCCGCTCCACGAAACCAGGATCGGCTCGCCCCGCGAAGCCACGAGCAGGCGGCCCATCGAGAACCAGTGGTCCTGCGGGACCTGCCCCAGGGCAATGGCGACGTAACTGCACAAGCGCGCCTCCGAGGCCAGCAGGTCATAGAAGCTGGCGTCCAACCGGCGTTCGGCGACGTTAAACCCGGTGGAAAACAAATCCCGCGCCGGATCGAACAAAAAAGTAAAATCCATCGCCGCCAGTTCTTCGCCTTGCCGGGCGAGGGCTTCCAAGGCGAGCAGGCGCTGGCGGGCATGGTCGCTGGCTTCACGCAGGCAGCGTGAAAGTTCAGCCAGGTAGTTTTGTTTTTCCAGCCGCGACTGGGACGGTCCCAGGGGGAGGCCTTGCGCTGTGGCTTCGACCAACGGGCAGAGCGTTTGGTCCAAGGCGGCCACTTCGCGCAATGTCGGCGCCTGGTCGAGCCAGGCGAGCTTGTCCTGAAATTTGAGATCTGAAATCTGAAATTTGAAATCATCCAACGCCAGCCACGGGGCCAGGAAGAGCAGATCATCCCTCTGCTCCTCGCAGTTTCGTTTCAAGGTCTGCCCCCACCCTTTGGGTTCATCTTCCTTGTTCGCCAGCGAGGCCGCGATCCCGGTCGCCTGGGCCGTCACCGTTTCCAGCAGGGCAAATGCCGCGTGCAGACTGGAAGGGGCCTGCTCCAGTTCTGCGTCGATTTTTTTCAGCGCCGCATTTTCGACCACCAAATCCTTGAGCACCCCCACCGTGTCGCGCAGGCCGGCCAGGATCTGCGGAGTGAAGATTTTTTCGCCGGGCAATTCCCTCAGCCCGGAACTGTGCGTGAACAAATGCCCCGCGAGATTGCCGCTGTCCACGCTGGAAACATAGAGCGGGAGCAGCGGCTTGAGCGGGCGCGTCTCATACCAATTGTAGAAGTGGCCGCGATACCGCTCGAGCCGTTGCATCGTGGCGAAGGCGCCTTGCGTGCGGCGAATCAGGCCGCCCACCGACAGATACCCAAAATCCCTCGCCGCCAGGTTGGCCAGCAGCGCCAGGCCCATGTTCGTGGGTGAGGTCCGCGATGCGATCGTCGGGACGGGAGCTTCCTGGAAATTGTCCGGCGGCAGCCAGTTTTCCTGCGCGGTGACAAAGGTTTCAAAAAAACCCCACGTTTTGCGGGCGGTGCGTCCTAGGAACGTCAATTGTCCGGCCGTCAAATCCGGAGTCGCGGATTCAATGGGCTGGCTGATCCACCAGGCGATCCACGGAGCGGCGAGCCAGAGGCCAAGGATCGGCAGGGCCTGGGGCAATTGGGCCGGCTGCAGCGAGGCCAGTAGGAATCCGCCCAGCAAGGCAACGATCGGCGCGATCCACATCGTGGCATAAAAGCTGGCCAGGTCGGCGCGCGTGGTCCGCTCGGTATCACTCGAGGTTTGCCATTGGAGGAGTCGTTTGTGCGTCACCAGCAAGCGCAGCAGCGTCTTGCCGATTGCATCCAGGCTGATGAAGGCATCGTAGGGCAGAAAGGCCAGGGTGAGAAAAATCTGGCCGAGCTGCCGGCTGCACGATCCAGCCACTCCGTGCAGATGCATCGCCCACGGCAATTCAGCCGGCTTGCGAAACCCATTGACCGCCGCCGCCAGCAATCCGGGAAGCGCGATGATCGAAACGACCAGCAGCGACCCCCGTCCGCCGAGTCCAGGCAGGAGCAGCCAGGAGCCCAGCAACAGGAGCATCAGGGCAATGGGGACGAGACTGCGCCTCAGGTTGTCGAAAATCTTCCACTGCGACAGCCCGGAGAGCGGATTGGCAATGCGCCGGACGTCCGCTCCGGGCACCCGGGGCAGCAGCCATTGCATGATCTGCCAATCGCCGCGAATCCAGCGGTGGCGCCGATTGATGTCCACGTTGTAGCGGGAAGGAAATTCCTCGTAGAATTCCACGTCACTCACGAGGGCGGAGCGCGCATGGCACGATTCCAACAAGTCGTGGCTGAGAATGGTGTTATCCGGGAAGCGTCCGTGCATGGCCCGCTCGAAGGCATCCACATCGTAAATTCCTTTTCCGATAAACGAGCCTTCATGGAAGACATCCTGATACACGTCGGACACTTCCCGGGTGTAAGGATCGATTCCCACGTCGCCGGCAAAAAGCCGGACGAACCAGGATCGCCGGGCGCTCGGCAGACTCACGCCCACGCGCGGCTGCAGGATGCTGTAGCCTTCGTTGACGATCCCGCGCACCGGGTCGAATTCAGGACGGTTCAACCGATGGGCCATCGTTCCGACGAGCTGGCGGGCGGCATCGCGCGGCAGCTGGGTGTCGGTGTCGAGCGTGATGACATACTTGATCGCCGGCAGGATGGCCGTCTCCCCCACGATCTCGGAAAAGCATTCGCAGGAACCGCCGCGAAGGAGGGCGTTGAACTCCGTGAGTTTTCCCCGCTTGCGTTCGTATCCCATCCACAAGCCTTCCCCGGCATTCCAGCGGCGCGGGCGGTGCAACAGGAAAAAGCTATCTGGCCGGTCGGATAAATATTTTTGGTTTAGCATCCCGATCCCGGTTCGCGCCCGCTGCAGCAGCCGTTCGTCTTCCGGCCGCACCTCCTGCGGCGCGTCGTGAAAATCCGTCAGCAAGGCAAAGTGCAGATGCTGGTCCCGATTCGCGAGATGATGAATCTCCAGGGTCTCGATGAGACGATCGACCCCCTCCAGGCTCGTGAGCATCGTGGGGACGACCACCATCGTGCGGCACTCCGCAGCGATGCCGGAGGAATAATCCAGGCGCGGGAGCAGGCGGGGCTTCACCAGCAGGGTGGACAACCAGTTCATCAACGCCACGGTCAGCTGGCTGCCGCAAAGGAGAAAAATCAGGGTGAAGAAAACGAGTTTCCATCCCTGCACTCCAAGCGCCTCGGCCTGCCGCATAAATCCAACCGTCGCGAGTAAAGTGAGCCCACCAATACTGCCTGCATAAAACGCCAGGGGGAAGCCGTGGATGCTTCGTTCGATGATCTTTCGCCAGGGCCACCGCACCTTCGTCATCTGCCCCAGCCTGGCCTGGCCTTTGTCGATCAGATAGAAGCCCACATGCGCGGTCCGGTCTTCGCGCCCTTTTTCCCGAGCACCGTCTGTGGCCAGTTGGATCGCGTGCTGCGCGACGTCCGCTTCCGGGAGCCGGCTGTACCGGGCGAGGAACTCGACCGAATGGCGATAGCGGTCACGGGTCGAAAAATCCATCTCCCGGTAAACACCGGCCGGGTCGGAACGCAGAGTTTCCTCGACCAGGCTCAACGTCTCCACAAACTCCTTCCACTCCATCGCGCTCAAGCAACGAAGGCTGGCGATACTGTGGCTGACGGAAACCTGGTCGGCCGCCTGGTTCTGGCTCTCCAGGTGGACCAGCTGCTCAATCGACAGTCCTTGTTCGACGAGCCGCTGTTCAAGCCAGCTGCGCGCGAGATGCAACACCGGGCTTTGTCGCGACAAACGCTGGCAAAATTCCGCCACGAACGAACTGGACAGGGAAAAATCGGATTTCGCCATGTCCGCCACCACCACCACGAGATGGGACGGATTCTTTTCTGCCACATCCTGCAAACGATCCACCCACAGGTCGGCCCGATCGCGATCCTCCCGGGCGATGGCCAGCCGGGTGGTGATGCGCTGCAGGTTTTCAATCAACCCCAGGCGCAACATGATCGGAATGGCCCACAACTCGCCCAGTTTTAAAGAACACACGGTTTGGTAGGCAGCAATGAAGGCGCTGAGCGGCCCCGCATCAATCTGTGCATCCACGTGGGAGATCAATTCGAGCACGATGTCGTAAACGCGCGGAAGCCCGGCGGAAGGGCTGTTCAAAAGGCGGGGCAGCTCCCGGCTGTAACCCCGCGGCAGATGCCGCCGGGCCATCTGGATCTGCTCTTCGATCAGGTAGAAGTTATCGAGCAGCCATTCGGCGGCGGGAGTGATGCGCCGGCTGGGATGCACGGCGAGGGTCGCGCGATTGAAGGCCCGGAGGCCCTGCTCGTTTTCGCCCAATCGGGCCAGTAGGCGGCTGGACCGGCGCTGGGTGACGATCTGGTGGTCCGCCGCCAGCGCCCGGGCATGACGCGCCAGTTGTTCGACGCTGAACAACTCGGCCCGCAAAGGCGGCTCGCCCGCGCGCGGGCGCTTTTGCCCGGACACCCAAGTTTGCCAGCGTAACGAAAGAGTCTGCATATTTTCTTAAAAGCTATTTTCTGCTTTCCGACCGTGATTAACCGCCATTGACCGACACCCAGCAGCTCTTCCGGTTCGGCCCTCATCGACCTTCTCCCACACTCGCAACTGGCTGGCCCGGGCTCAGCCAGCTCAAGGCATCGCGGCGGCACTCGATTTCCGAGTTGGGCCGAAGCACCGTAATTGAATAAGGACAAACTCGTCGGGATACACGTGTTTTAATTTAGCACGATTATGCGCTTTGGTTCAGAAAGATAATATGGGGTGTTCGTCCCATACAATGGTGGCGTGGCAGCAGGAGACCTGAGACTAGCAGGCCGTTCTCCTGTAATTCTAAGCGTGGCGAAGAATCCAGTGAGACTCCGCTGACGATATCAAACTGGACTCTTCGCTACGCTCAGAATGACAAACCATTTTAAAGACACGCCCTGCGTCGGCTGGGTAAGACACGCCGTAGGCCTACACCCCATAGCTCGCGCCGCACTTTAAGCGCATCTTGGACTGCTGAAAAAATCATGTCTGCGCCACGGTGGTAACAGATGTGAAAAACTTCAGTTAAAATGCCGACCACCATCACCCCAAAACTGGCCGAGCATCATCAGTTTTTGGTTTGGCTCGACGAGCGCATCTCTCAGGCCGAACTTCGCCGTGATTATCCTCCTCCCGGAGGTCTTCGTTCGGATCCGGTTGTTCAGGAGGAGTTGCGTATTTTATACGTTAGCCATGCAAAGTCGCTGCAGCTCATCCAACACCTGCAGAAGGACCTGCCTGAACTTGATTTTTCGGAGACATTTCAGTCAGTCCTGAAGACAGCGAGCATGGCCGATGTGCCTGCGACAAAAAATCAGGTCATTACTCATTTATCCGGCATCTCTTTCCCGCTTACGGCGAAGTCCAATCGATCTGATCGGTGCATCGCCGCCGGGAAATATCCCTCGCGGTAGGGTAACACCCCATACTCACCAATGGCCTTACAATTTACATTTGCCCGTGCAGAAACGGAAGGAATCGCTTGCCCGATGGAGCGTCTCACCGACCGCTCGATGCGCGGGCCTTCCACCCAGTTTCCGATCGATCAGAATACTCTTGCATGAAAACCAAAGGTTCCAAATCCACCTCCCCGGCAACTAGTTTGCCCAAGTGCCTCACGGGCATCCAAGGTCTCGATGAAATCACCGGCGGCGGGTTTCCGCGCGGACGGCCCACGCTGATCTGCGGCAGCGCGGGATGCGGCAAAACACTATTGGCCGCGGAATTCCTCGTGCGCGGTGCGGCGCAATTCGGCGAGCCGGGCGTGTTGATGGCTTTCGAGGAGACGGAAGCGGAGTTGAAGGCCAACGTCGCCTCACTTGGATTTGATTTGGACGGCCTGGTCCGGCGCAAAAAGATCGTCATCGATTACGTCCACATCGAACCGAGTGAAATCCAGGAGAGCGGCGACTATGACCTGGAAGGGCTGTTCGTCCGGCTCAACCACGCGATTGATTCCATCGGCGCCAAGCGCGTGGTGCTGGACACGCTGGAAGCGCTTTTTTCCAGCCTGGGCAACGAGGCCATCCTGCGCGCCGAGCTGCGCCGGCTCTTCCGCTGGCTCAAGGTCAAGGGCGTGACCGCCGTCATCACGGCCGAGCGCGGGCGCGAGCAGCTGACGCGCCACGGACTGGAGGAATATGTGTCCGACTGCGTCATCCTGCTCGACCA
>DATMNP010000148.1:0-9927 GCA_035568935.1 Opitutaceae bacterium
CTTGTCCGTGACCGCGCCTTCGGAGGCGCTGGTGACGAGCTTGGCGTACTTCGCCAGCGCGCCGCGGTTTTCCACGGGCCTCTTCGCCTTCCATTTTTTGCGGCGGGCGGCGATTTCCTTGGAGGGCAGACCGAGGGAAAGTTCGTTTTTGACCGCGTCGATGGTGATGGGATCGCCATTTTTGACGATGGCGATGGTGCCGCCAACCGCGGCTTCGGGCGTGATGTGGCCGACGACAAAGCCGTGGCTGCCGCCGGAGAAACGCCCGTCAGTGATGAGGGCGACGTCTTTGCCGAGGCCCTTGCCCATGACGGCACTGGTGGGCGCGAGCATCTCGCGCATGCCGGGGCCACCGACCGGGCCTTCGTTGCGGATGACGATGACGTGGCCGGCCTTCACGCGGCCGTCCAGGATGGCGGCGAGCGCAGATTCCTCGGATTCAAAGACGATGGCCTTGCCGGAGAAGGTGAGGCCTTCCTTGCCGGAGATCTTGGCGACCGCGCCTTGGGGCGCGAGGTTGCCGTAAAGGATGCGCAGGTGGCTGTCGGCCTTGATCGGATTCGAAAGCGGGCGGATGACGTCCTGGTCGGCCGGGTAGGGCGCGACGTTTTTCAAGTTCTCCGCGACGGTCTGGCCGGTGACGGTCAGGCAGTTGCCGTGAAGCAGGCCGGCATCGAGGAGCATTTTCATCAGCGGCGGCAGGCCGCCGATGCGCACGAGGTGAGACACGGCGTATTTGCCGGAGGGCTTCAGGTCGGCGAGGACGGGCACGCGTTTGCCAATGCGAGTGAAGTCGTCGAGCGAGAGTTTTACGTTGGCGGTGTGGGCGATGGCGAGCAGGTGCAGGACGGCGTTGGTCGAGCCGCCAAGGGCGATGACAACGGCGATGGCGTTCTCGAAGGCTTTTTTCGTGAGGATGTCGCGCGGGCGAATGTTTTTCTTCAACAAGGCGAGGGCGGCCTCGCCGGCGCGGCGGCAGTCGAGTTTCTTGTCCTCCGAGATGGCGAGTTGGGTGGAGCTGTTGGGCAGGCTCATCCCGAGCGCCTCAATGGCCGAGGCCATGGTGTTAGCAGTGTACATGCCGCCGCAGGAGCCGGGTCCGGGGATGGAGCAGGCTTCGATCTCGCGCAGGCCGGCATCGTCGAGCGTACCGCGGGCATGCTGGCCGACAGCCTCGAAAACACTGACGATGTCGCATTCCTTTTTCGTGCCGGGGTGGATGCCGGGCAAAATCGTGCCGCCATAAACGAAGACGCCGGGGCGGTTGAGGCGGGCGAGGGCCATGACGCAGCCGGGCATGTTTTTGTCGCAGCCACCGATGGTCACGAGCGCGTCGAAGCCTTCGGCCCCGGCCACGGCCTCGACGGAATCGGCGATGATTTCGCGAGAGACGAGCGAGTAGCGCATGCCGGGCGTGCCCATGCTGATGCCGTCGGACACGGTGATGGTGCCGAAGATGATGGATTTCCCGCCGGCGTCGTCGGTACCCGCCGCGGTCTCCCGCGCGAGCTGGTCGATGTGCATGTTGCACGGGGTGACCATGCTCCAGGTCGAGGCGATGCCGACGATGGGCTTGGCAAAATCGGCGTCGCCGAAGCCGACGGCGCGCAACATGGAACGATTCGGCGCGCGATCGGGGCCGTCAACGACGACGGCAGAGTGGGCGCGCAACGAGGTGGGTGGGTGGGAAGGTTTGGAACTCATAAAGAAACACGCGGAGTCAGCACGATTACGCGAGCCCGTGGAGGCGCGCAAGCCGCGACTTAGACGCTGAATTCAACCGCAGATGAACGCGAATAGCCGAAACCGAAAGAAAATTTCCAAACTCCAAATCACAAAAAAATTCCAAATGGCACTAGCCGCGAAGTCCTCATGCTTTCATTATAGAGGACGCCGAGAGCGCGGAGAAAAACCTCCTCTTTTCTGTCTCTGCGACCTTGCGATCTCTGTGTCCAAAAATTAACCGTGATCTCCTGCCAAGGCCACAGAATGGAAGTTTTACCGCGGATCACACGGATAAACGCGGATGGTGAAAGTTTTTACCGCGCCTATCTGCATTATCCGCGGTAAAAAGGCATTAAAAGCACCCGAAAGAACGGGCATGATAATCACAGATTGCAATCCGGGCTCATCTGCGTAATCCGCGGAAAAAATGGATTGCGACGGCCCTTCGGGCAAAAAAGGAGATTGCTTCGCGGGGGATGCGGGGCATTCACTCGACGCAGAATTTTCGCATGGCATTCAATTTGAAAAAAGTGCTCAAGGCGCTGCTGTTCTCATCGAGCCGGCCGCTGACGACCAAGGACATCCAGGACGCGTTTACGCGCTTTCACGAGCAGGCGTTGCTGCCGCTGGCACCGACGGCGGAAGCCGTCCCAAAGCCCGCCGACCAGGCGGCGCCGGTGGCGGAAGAGGCCGATGTGCCGGAGCTGCCCGATGATCCGGGGATGGACGCCGATGTGCCGTCGCTCATCACCGCGGCGCAAATTCGCGAGGCGATGGACGAAATCACGGCCGAGCTGCGGGCGGCCGACGATGTTTATCTGCTTATCGAGGGGGCCGGCGGCTACCGGTTGGTGACGCATCCGCGTTTTGCGCGGTGGATCCGCATCCTGCGCGACGAACCGCCGCCGATGAAACTGTCACAGTCCGCCCTCGAAACGCTCGCGGTGGTCGCCTACCGCCAGCCGGTGACGCGGGCGGAGATCGAGCACATCCGTGGCGTGTCGGCCGAAGCCGGCATCAACAAACTCCTTGAGCGCGAGCTTGTCTACGTCGTGGGCCGCGCGGAACTGCCTGGCCGCCCGATCCAATACGGCACGACGGACGCATTCATGGAATTTGTCGGGGTCAAATCGCTCGACGAACTGCCGGCCTCCGACGTGCTTTCCCACCGACAAATCGATGCGTGGCTGGAAAGCGCGATGAAGCCCAAGCACCTTTCGGACTCGGACATGGGCCTGGAGCAGGAAAACCTGCCCCTTACGCCCGCGGCCGAAAACCCTGCGCTGGCCGAGCAAAAACCGGCATAGAGCATTTTTGATTTTAATATCCCATGGGTCGTCTTTTTTGTCATTCTGAGCGGCAGCGAAGAATCTCACGGGTTATTCCGGTGAGATTCCTCGCACGGCTCGGAATGACAAGGAGAGTACCCATGGGCGGTGAGTCAAAAGTGCCCTAGCCAGCCCGCTTCCAACATGGACCTTAGCCATCTCCGCGAAAAAATCGACCAGCTCGACCAGCGTATGGTCGAGCTGCTCAACGAACGCCTCTCCCTTGCCTCCGAAATCGGCCAGCACAAGCGCGACACCGGCGGGCAGATTTACGTGCCCGAGCGCGAGGACGCGGTTCTGCGCAAGGTGGCCGAGCTGAACAAGGGGCCGATCAAAAACGACGCCTTGCAGGCGATTTATCGGGAAATCATGTCGGCGGCCCTGGCGCTGGAGAAGCCGATGCTCATCGCCTACCTCGGCCCGGAAGCGACGAACACGCATGCCGCCGCCATGAAAAAATTCGGCGCGAGCGTCAATTATCACGCCATGGCCACGATCGCGGACATTTTCACCGCGGTCGAAAAGGGCGAGGCCGACTACGCCGTGATCCCGATCGAAAACTCCACGGAGGGGTCGGTGCGCGAGACGCTCGACCTTTTTGTCGAGAGCGACCTCAAAATCGTGTCGCAGATTTACCTCGAAATCACGCATGCGCTCATCTCGAACTTCCCGCTGGAGAAAATCGTGCGGGTTTACTCGAAGGACCAGGCGCTGGCGCAATGCCGCCACTGGCTGCAGCGCCACCTGCCGCACGCCCAGTTGATCGACGCATCGAGCACATCGCGGGCGGTGCAGATCGCCAAGACCGAGGCCGGCGCCGCGGCGGTGGCCAACGAGCTCGCCGCCCAATTCTACGATGTGCCGGTCGTCGAGCGGAACATCCAGGACAAGGCGGACAACACCACGCGTTTTTTTGTGCTGGGCAAAAAACCCGGCGGGCCGGTGGGCGGCGGCCGGGATGTATCGAGCTTTGTCATTTCGCTCGGCGACGAGGCCGCCTCGCACTCGGGCGCCTTGCTCAAAATGCTCATGCCGCTGGCCGAGCGGGGGATCAACCTGTCAAAGGTCGAGTCGCGCCCGAGCAAGAAGCGTCCGTGGGACTATTACTTTTTCATCGACGTGACCGGCCACTACGAGGATGCGAACATGAAGGCCGCGCTGGCCGAGCTGAAAAAGTTCTGCCCGCTCGTGAAATGGCTCGGGAGCTATCCGATCGCCGGATAAAAAAATGCTCCGGTCTCCTACGACCGGAGCAACCCCTGTCCTTTCGTCAATCACCCAGAAAAACCTGTCAGGCCGCAAACGAAGCGCGCCCACGTTTTACTCCAGAAACAAATCCTGCCCAAACCCTATACCAGTCAGTTCTGCCCTTCGCAGGCGGATATCCCCGCTGATGCCGGGCAAAATACGTTGTCGTGGCGGCGAGGTCGAAGTCGGGATCTTGCACGCTGACCAAGATCGGGGCCAAGGCAGAGGCCAGCGATTCCGCTTCTTCCAATTTTCCGCGTTTTGAGAGGAGTAAAATTTCCTGAAAGCCCTGTGAGAGCAGGGCGGCCATCGTGTCTTTTTTGTCCGGAGTAAGGGTATCGAGAAGCATAGAACCTTGAGTTTAACCACCAATGCAGGTTATTAGCCATCCGGGGAATTGCCCTCATGGGCCCGGCAAAACACCCCAGGGGGTATCGAGCCGAGATTGTAGTGCTTTCAAACACACATGTAGTGTTGTCACACATACGTAACAGACTCGTTGCCCAGGCAATGCTTATTCCACAAGCGCGCTGGGTTAAGCGTGCCTGCAACATTGATCCGGAAAACTGAGGGTCAGGCCAGGAGATACTGCCACTGATTTTCGCGCGCGGCCCGGGCGGCCTTGAGCGCGCCCAAGGCGACGTAGCGCTTGTAGTCCTGGCCGGCCAGCCGGACCTTGGGCGATTCGAAGCTGTCGTCCGAAAGTTTTTTCTGGAGGACCGTGTCAATGCCTTTGATCTGCGAACCGCCTCCGGTGATGATGATATTCTGCAGCAGGGTGACGATGCCGTCGGATGAAGCCCGGCTGATGAGCGTGGTAAGCGCAGGATAGATTTTGTCGATGAGCTCGTTGCCGGCCCGGCCGATGACTTCGCCGAGTTCGAGCGTGTGGGCTTTTCCGCCCATGATGACCTTTACGTCGATGGGTTTGCGGATGGTGCCGACGTACGCATGGTTTTCCTTGATTTCGCGGATACGCAGGTGTGTGAGGCCGTTGTTGGGATAAACCCGGTCAATATCCTGCCGCATGAGGTCGTCGATGGCGTCGCCGGCAAAGCCGATGCTGATCTGGTCGTCGGGCGTGGGGAAGTAGCCTTGCACCAGACAGAGGTCGCTGGTGCCGCCGCCGATGTCGATAAAGAGGGAGTTGGTCACGGGATCGACGTAACCGGGCTGGCCGAGGCGGGCGTCATCGCGATAGCCGAGCGCGGCAAGAAATGGCTCGGGGATCAACAGGATGCGGTCAAAAATCCCGGTGGCGCACTGGCGGATGTCTTCCCGGGACTGTTCATCGGCATTGGCGGGAATGCCGACCACGGCGCGAATCTCGGCATGGCCGCCCGGGTCGGCCAGTGAGCGGACGTGCTGGAGAAAATCGCGCGCGGCGTCGCGATGCTTGATGACGCCACGATCGAGCGGTGCCACGAGGTTCACGTGCAGGACATTGCGGAGCGCATCATCACCGTAAAGGATGCTGGCATTGCCCGCGATGATGCCGTCCACGATGCCATCTCGCACATAGCCCACCACGGAGGAAATAATTTTGCTGACAGCGATATCGCTGGATCCGGGCAGGCCGGTGAGAATGCACGATTTGTTTGTGCCAAGATCAAAACCGACAAGGATGCTTTTGCTATCCGTGCGGCGGGTGGGGGTGGCCGCCGCGGGAGCGGCGGAACTTGAGGTGGAGGTGGTGGCTTTTTCTGTTTTTTCAACAGGTTTTTCCAAGGCGGCAGTGCTCATTTTATATATTTGTTTGATGGTTGGACCGATGTTGGCTGGAAAATATCAGGCGGCATGGCCGCGGGTGGCGCGTTCCTGCCTGAGCATGCCTTCAATAAGGTCGGCGATGCCGAGCGGCCGGTCGGTGGCCGCCGGGCGCGGTGAGCTGCGGGCCACCGGGGCGTGGGCGCGAACCGAGTCGGATGTAGCGAAGGCAAGATGCTCAGTCAGAAGCGGCCCAAGAACCTCGGCCAGCATGAGCGCGTCGATCACGCGCTTTTGCTCGTTTAAAAATATTTCCTGCAACGCATCCTCGCTGAAACCCGCGGAAACCTGGTCGCGCAGAACAATTTCAAGGCGACTCGCCTCGGCCACCTGCCCGCGCGTGCGACAGAGACAGACTTGCCGGCAGAGTCGGGCGATGCTTTCATCACGCGGCGCGGTTTTTTCCGGTAGCTGAAGGGTCGATTCGGTCAAGTGCTCCGCGCTAGACCCGCGAATGGCGCCCTGGTTCGAAAAAATCTTTTGGGATCTATTTAGCGGACCGGTGGAGACTGGTGGAGGCTGACGTAGCGGTAGAACGCGAACAGGCAGAGGGCCATAAGTGCGAGTGTGGCCACAAAGATCCAAATGCAGCCCCATTTGGCCTTGGCGGGGTTTGAACGGGATTCAGCTTCGAAGGATTTAATCACTTCGACCACGTCGTTGCCACCTGCCGGGGGCGCGGGTGGCTGGCTTTGCGCGGCAGGTTTGGGCGGGGTGGCTTCGCTAGAGGCGGAGACGATTTCCCGGTCAAGCCAGGCCAGATGCTCCTGCACGAGGGCGCGCTGGCGGCGGAGCTCCTGCAGGCGGTCATCAGGCAATGGCATAAAAAAACGCAGCCCGGTTTAGGCTGCGTTGGAAAGGCAAAAGTTTTGCTACTCAGACGATATTCACCTTGCGGTGAGGCTTGTCGAATTGCACGGTGCCGTCTTTCAGCGCAAAAAGCGTGAAATCGCGGCCGATGCCGACGCCTGCGCCGGGGTGGTGCTTGGTGCCGCGCTGGCGGACGATAATATTGCCGGCGATAACCGCCTGGCCGCCGAATTTCTTGATGCCGAGCCGCTTCGACTGGCTTTCGCGGCCGTTGGTGGTGGTGGACTGACCTTTCTTATGCGCCATGGCGGTTCCTTAAGCTTGAATTGATTCGATCTTGATGACGGAGAGTTCCTGGCGGTGGCCGCGCTTTTTCTCGTGGCCCTTGCGCTTCTTTTTCTTGAAGACGATGACCTTGTCACCGCGTTTGTTTTCCAAAATGGTGGCCGTCACGCGTGCGCCGGACAGAAGGGGCGTTCCGACGCGAAAATCCGCGCCTTCGCCGGTGGAGAGCACGTTGGTGATCTCGATGGTCGAGCCGGCTTCAGTCTTGGGATAGCGATTGACGGTGAGAATGTCGCCCTCGGTGACAGCGAACTGCCGGCCTTGGGTCTTGATGGTGGCTTTCATAAAAAGAAAGGTGAGATAAAAAGTTTTCCGCGCTGTGGCGCAAGGTTTTAATTGAAATTTGCCGAGGCGCCCCGGGCCCGCCCGCCTCGGCAAATGAAAAACACCGCGTTCGGATGACTGAATGCGGTGCAAATGCAAAAGCCGGGCTGGTGGCCGCTGGCCGGACTTATTTGAGGGGAGGTGTCTTGTTACGGGCGTTCTCGAGCTCAATCTCGTTGTTGATCATTTCGATGCCAAGGTAGTAATGGTCGCGGTTTTTGAAATCGTTGGGATAAACGGCGTGGCCGAGCAGTTCGCGCATGGCCACCTGTGATTCAAGCTCCTGCTGGTGCTTGAGGGCAGCCAGTCGGGCGGCTTCGCGGTCGGCCATTTCCTTTTTCTGCCGGTCGAGCTCGGCCAGCTTTTGCATCGCAGCCTGACGTGCGGCCTCGGCTTCTGCCTCGGCTTTCTCACGCTCAGCGGTGAGTTGGGCCACCTCTTGTTCCGCTGCGGCTTTGGCCTTCTCCATGCGGTCTTTTTCCTCGGCGGCTTCGCGCGCCGCCTCAGCGGCATTTTGGCGTTCAGCGTCAAGCGCAGCCTGTTCCGATCGCATCTCCGCGGCCTTGCGCTCATTCTCCTCGGCGTCGAGGCGCGCCTTTTCTTGCGCGAGCCGCGCGGCCTCGGCTTGGGCTGCGGCGCGCTGTTCGGCTTCGGCCTTGTTGATTCCCTCGGCGCGTTCGCGCTGTTCAGCCAGATCCCGGGCCATTTTCTCTTTCCAGCTGCGATAGCCAAAAAAGGAGGTGAGCAGGGCAAGCACGGCAACGATCGCGATAACTGGACCTTTTTTCATGTCGGATAATATGGGGTTTCACACGCTACGACCGCAACTTAAGAAACTTGTTCGTCGTGAGTCCATCCATGCCGGGACGGGCGGCGCTGGCGGCGGCGCAGGGCAGGGCAAAAGCCACTGCTTCCGCAAGGGTCGCGTCGCATTGGAGCAGCGCATGCAAAACGCACGCCAGGAGCACGTCCCCGGAGCCGGTGGCGGAGACTTCGCGCACGCGCGGCGGGGCCAGGCTGGCGGGCACGGCCGAGTTTCTTTCCACAAACCAGGCCGGCCGCGGACCGTCGGTGACGATCCACCTTTGCACCGGCCAGCGCTCGCAGGCGCGGCGCAAACGTGCGGACACCGAAGTGCGCCGGGCCGCGGACGGAAAAAGCGCATCGAACTCGTGTCGATTGATCTTCACCAGGTCGATCGGGCGCGCCGCCAGCCAGGCGAGCGCCGGTCCGTAAGTGTCGGCGGCGAGAAAACGTTCTCGCGCGAGCCAGCGGTCGATCGTGGCGCGAAGCGGGGCCGTCGGCGATTTATCCCAGCCGGGAAAACTGCCGCAGACCGCCAGCGCCGCTCGCTGCGGACGGGCATCGAGAAAACCGGCGCAGTCGCGCAACGCCGTTGCGTCCGGCGGCTGGTCGGGGCTGAAGAAAGTGGTTTCACGGAGCCGGCCTCCGCGCACGACGACGCCGATCCGTGTAGGCACGGCGGTGTGAAAGGCGCGGAAGAGAATTTTTTTTGCGCGCAGCCAGGCGATGCATTCTGCGCCGGTTGTGCCGCCGGGAAAGCACAGGGCGGTCACCGGCGCGCCAAGATGCACGAGCATCCGGGCGACATTGATGCCCTTGCCGCCGACTTGGAACGATTCAGCCGTGGCCCGCTGCGTCCGGCCGGGCGCCCAGTCGGAAACGGTGAGTGTTTTTTCCCAGAGCAAATTGCCCGTGAGGGTGAAAATGGGCTTCATTAAGCGAAGAGGTAAGCGCTATCTATGCCGTATTAACCACTAATGCACACTCATGGTCACTAATACATCCAGCAGGCAGACGACCGATTTAACCACTGATGTACACTTATGGTCACTGACATGTATGAAGTCAGGTTCGAACTCATTTTTTATCTGTTTCTTCCGGATCAGTGATCATCAGTGTACATCAGTGGTTAAAATGATCTGACTCGCAATGCGTCGCGTCGTTAAGGCAAAAGTTCTGCGCACGAAAAAAGCCGTCGTGCTCGCCCGCTGGCTCCTCGGCAAGGTGCTCGTCCGCGCCCGGCGCGGACGCGAAACGGCCTTGCTCATCACCGAAGTCGAGGCTTACGACGGGCTGCGCGACCGCGCCAGCCATGCCCATGCCGACCGCGGACGCACGCCGCGCAACGCTGTCATGTTCGGGCCTGGCGGCCGATGGTACGTCTATCTTTGCTACGGCGTGCATGAGATGCTGAACCTGGTGACCGGCCCGCGCGATTATCCGGCGGCGATTTTGATCCGCGGCGTGGAAGGGGTGACCGGTCCGGGCCGCGTGACACGCGCGCTGGGCATCGACCGTAAACTTAACGCCAAGGCAGCCGCCCGGGCGAGCGGACTGTGGATCGAGGATCGCGGTG